>DASSQL010000357.1:0-4862 GCA_035702525.1 Ornithinibacter sp.
AGCCGTAGACGGCATTCGTGTGCTGGCCGGTGCTCGTCGAGAAGTTCTCGACCGGGAGGGCGAAGAAGGCCCGGTAGGCCAACGAGTGTCCGTCGAGGAGGAGGAGCTTCACGCATGGCAGCCTAGCCACCATGACCGACAGCACCGACCGCCCCGACCCGGCCCGCTCCGACCGCTCAGACCTGGGGGCCGGCGCCGCCGCCATCCAGGCGATGAACCCCGACTCGCTGATGCAGCGGATGGGCATCGAGATGGTGGAGGCGACCCCCGAGCGGCTCGTCGCGACCATGCCCGTCGAGGGCAACACCCAGCCCTACGGCCTGCTGCACGGCGGCGCCTCGGTGGTGCTCGCCGAGACCCTCGGCAGCTTCGGGGCCGCGCTGCACGCCGGGCCCGGCAAGGCCGTCGTCGGCCTCGACATCAACGCCACCCACCACCGCGCCGCGCGCTCGGGCCTGGTGACCGGCGTCGCGACCCCGATCAGCCTGGGGCGAACGCTGGCCTGCTACGAGGTCGTCGTCAGCGACGAGGACGGCAAGCGCATCTGCACGAGCCGGATCACCTGCCTGATCCGGGATGCCGCGCCGGGCGCCTGACGCCCCGCCTCACCACCCCGTTGTCACGGCTCGGCCAAGCGCAGGTCAGTGCTTGGTCAAGGGTTGGTCAAGAAGGCCCTGACGTGGGCCGTTGGGCCGATACGGCCTGTCTGAACGGCGGACGCAGCACCCGCGCGGGGGCGCCGACGATGGGCTTCGTGCCCCCTGCGCTCCCCCGCCGCTCGGCCGCCGCTGCCTTCGTCGCGACCGCCGTCGAGTCCGTGACCCCCGTGCCCGACGCCCGGTCCCGCGCGGCGTCGCGCCGCGCCGCCCGCGCCGCACGGGCCGCTGCCGCGAACGACGCCCCGGACCACGACGACCCCGACACCGAGGCGTCGCGCTACGAGCCGCCCGCGCCCATACCGGTCAGCACCAAGGCACCCAGCCCGGCGCTGGTCGACCGCGCCTACGCGCCGCGGCTCGCCGTCGCCGCCGTCGCGCCACTGGCCACCACGTCGACCCGGCACAGCGCCGCGGCGCCGGTGTCGACCCCGCAGGCACTGCACCTCGCCCGGCGGGCCACCTGGGGCGCCACCCCGGCCCAGGTCGCCGAGATCGCCGGCGTCGGGGTGGGCGCGTGGCTCGACGCCCAGCTCAACCCGCTCACCGCCGTGCCCGACGCCGCGATGGACCAGCTGGTGAGCACCCAGTGGCCGCGGCTGGCCTGGAAGACCTGGGAGGTGCACGACCACTACTACCCGAACAGCACCGGCGACCTCGGCTACGACGTGCTCCAGGCCTACGTCGCCCGGGCACTGTGGTCACGCCGCCAGCTGCTCGAGGTGATGGTCGACTTCTGGACCAACCACCTCGTCGTCACCGCCCCCTGGGGCGAGTCCTGGGACAGCGTGCACCGCTACCACGCCGACGTCATCCGCAAGTTCGCCCTCGGCCGGTACGCCGACATGCTCGTGGCCGCGGCGAAGCACCCCGCCATGCTGGCCCAGCTCGACAACGAGTCGTCGACCAAGCGCGCCCCCAACGAGAACTTCGGCCGGGAGGTGCTCGAGCTGCACACCGTCGGCGTCGACGGCGGCTACCTCGAGTCCGACATCCGCCGCTCGGCCCTGGCCCTGACCGGGATGTCGACCGAGGACGAGTCCGGCGAGTACCTGTACCGGCAGATCCGCCACCACGTCGGGGCCCTGAGCCTGCTGGGCTGGTCCGACGCCAACGGCTCCGCTCAGGGCGAGAAGGTCGGCGAGGCCTACCTGACCCACCTGGCGCGTCATCCGAAGACCGCCCGGCGGCTGGCCACGAAGCTCGCGGTGCGCTTCGTGGCCGACAGCCCGCCCTCGGCCCTCGTCGACCGGCTCACCTCCGTCTACCTGGCCAACGACACCCGGATCGCGCCGGTGCTCAAGGCCCTGTTCACCTCGCCGGAGTTCGCGGCCTCTGCCGGGCAGAAGACCAAGCGCCCGCTCGAGAACATGATCTCGACGGTGCGGAGCCTGGGCGCCACCCCCGGGCCCGACACCAAGGGCTGGCTCGACGGCCTGATCTGGAACGCGCGCACCGCGGGGCAGGCCCCGATGGGCTGGCCGGCACCGAACGGCTACCCCGACGTCGCGCCGGCCTGGGCCGGTGCCGGCGTCATGCTCGCGGTGTGGAACTGGCACATGGGCCAGGGCTGGACGGCCACCCAGACCACCGGCATCCAGGTGACCTACCCGGCACTGACCACCCTGCTGCCCAGCACGCTGCCCGCCACCCACGGCGGCCTGGTCGACGCGCTCGCCACCCGGTTGCTGCAGGGCCCGGTGCCCGCAGCCACCCGGGACGCGATCTGCGTCTTCCTCGGCAAGACCGCCACGTCGCCACTGCGCTCCACCGACGCCGCCGTCGGGTGGCGCCTGCCGTACGTCGTGGCCCTCGTGCTCGACACGCCCGAGTTCGCCACCCGGTGAGGAACCCTCCGATGCCGCCACCTCCGACCGACGTCCCCGCCACCGGCCCGGCCCTCGGCCCCGCCGCCGGCTGCGGCTGCGACGACTACGTGCGCGCGTCCGGCGGGGTGTCCCGGCGCGGCATCCTGGCCGGCGCGTCCGGGCTCGGCTCGCTCGCGGCATCCGGCCTCTTCGCGTCGTCCGCGGAGGCCACCACCAGCCTGGCGTTCGCGGATGCCGGCTACACCGGTGACACCCTCGTGGTGCTCTCCTTCCGCGGCGGCTTCGACGGGCTGTCGGCCGTGGCCCCCGTGGGCGACGCCGAGTACTACACCGCGCGGCCCAACATCGCCGTGCCGCAGTCGCGCGGCCTGCCGCTGACCAGCCGGTTCGCCCTGCACCCCTCCCTGGCGCCGCTGCTGCCGTTGTACACCGCCGGCAAGCTCGCGATCGTGCACGCCGTGGGCCAGCCCAACCCCACCCGCTCGCACTTCACCGACATGGACGAGATGGAGCGCGCCGCTCCCGGCTCCTCGCTGCGCACCGGCTGGCTCGACCGGATGGTGGGCGCCACCACCACCCCGGGGCCGTTCGCCGCCACGACCGTCGGGTCGAGCAGCGCGCCGCGCTCGATGCTCGGGCCGACGTCCGACCTGGCCGTGCGCTCGGTCGACTCGCTGTCGGTCAGCGGCGCCTGGGACGCGACCGAGACCACCCGCTGGGCCACCGCCCTGCGCGCCCTGTACGCCGGTGCCCCGGACACCCTCGGCGTCCCCGCTCGCACGACCCTCGACGCCCTCACCACGGCCGCGACCCTCCGGGCGGCCGGCTACACCCCCGCCAACGGTGCGGCCTACCCCTCCGGGGCGCTCGGCGACGCCCTCAAGGACACCGCCCGCCTGGTCAAGGCCGGCGTCGGCCTGCGCGCGGTCACGATCGACTCCGGCAACTGGGACATGCACTCCGACCTCGGTCGCAGCGACAACGGCTGGATGGCGCGCCAGCTCACCGAGGTGGGCCAGGCGCTGGCCGCCTTCATGACCGACCTCGGCACCGCCGCTGCCAACGTCACGCTCGTGACGCTCTCGGAGTTCGGTCGCCGGGTCGCCGAGAACGGCTCCGGCGGGGTCGACCACGGCTACGGCAACGTGTCGTTCGTGCTCGGCGGCGGGGTCAACGGCGGTTCGGTGTACGGCACCTGGCCGGGCCTGGCCACGGACCAGCTGCAGGCCGGCGACCTCAAGGCCACCACCGACTACCGGTCGGTGCTCGGCGAGATCCTCGAGAAGCGCTGTGGGCTCACGGCGAGCACGGTGCTGCCGGGAGTGCCGACGGCCCGGCTGGGCGTGCTCAGGGCCCGTTGACGGGCGGTCGGACCACCCGGCCCGACGGCAGCGCTGTCAGACGACGGGGCGCGACGGCGCCGCGAACGCACGGCTGCGCAGCGAGCGGCGGCGACGGAGCAGCTCGTGGCCGGTCTCGACGCCCTCCGGCGCGAGCTTGCGGCGCAGCTGGCCCGTGGACACGATGCGGCGCACGACGACCGAGGAGAACCCCAGCCGGGCGAAGAACCGGTTGGCGTCGCGGCTGTTGGTCGGCACGTTCGACACCACCAGCTCGCAGCCGGACCGCTCGGCGGTCGACAGCACCGCGGCGATCAGCGCCTTGGCGACCCCGTGCCGACGGGCGTCGGGCCCGACCCACAGCTGCTCGATGGCGAGCTCGGCCTGGGGGCTCAGCCCGAACGGGTTCTCGGTGGTGATCGCGTAGCCGACGGCCTCACCGTCGAGGCGGGCCACGAAGGCCTGCACGCCCGGCCGGCACAGCGCGGTGGAGAGCCGCCCGTCGGTGACGCACCGGTTCGCGGCCTCCTTGCTGGAGCCCGAGTCGACCCGCGCCGCCAACCAGAGACCGGTGACGTCCCGCAGGTCGTCCCGGTCCACCGGCACCACGTCCACCGTCCGTCTGGGCACAGCACCTCCGTCGTCGGTCACTGGGTTCGGCGACTACACGCGCCGTCATCTGGGAGAAGGACTCCCGAGCACCCGACCCTAGACCCCGGGCGTGCCGGGCGGAAGGGCGGATAGATGATCATTGAACCACCCCCGTAGGGTGGCCCGGTGACCTCGATGTTCCCCGGCTTCGGGACCGTTCTCAACGTTCTCACAGTGCTCGTCGGAGCCGGTCTGGGGATGCTGGTGGGGCACCGCCTGCGCGAGCACACCCGCTCGGTCGTCACCGACGTCCTGGGCCTGGTCACCCTGCTCGTCGCGGGCCTGTCGGCGGTCGCCGTGACCGACCCGGCGCTGCGCGACGCCGTCGGCACGGGGTTCCCGCTGCTCATCGTGCTCGGCGCCCTGCTCATCGGCTCGATCGCCGG
>DASSQL010000358.1:0-3154 GCA_035702525.1 Ornithinibacter sp.
ACCAGCCGGCCCCGGGCCGCGACCAGCTCGACGAGGTCGCCGAACACCCGACCCGCGACGGTGCCGCGGTCGTGGCGGGTCTCGGCACGGGACCAGTCCAGGCGGGGTCGGTGCGCCCAGCGGTTGTCGTCCTCGTGACCGGGCTCGGCCGCCCAGTGCGGGTCGTTCGGCTGGCCCAGCTCGTCACCGCTCCAGATCACCGGGATGCCGCCCCAGCCCAGCACCAGCGCGTGCGCCAGGCGCAGCGCGGACGCCGCGCGGTCGACCTCGGCGACCGACTGCGCCGCCTCGAGACCGATGAGGGATGCCGCGCTGCCGCTGGTGCGCCTGTCGTCGGTGTCGGGGTTGTACTGGAACACCAGGCCACGGGCGGGGGAGCCGTAGAAGTCGCCGGCGTACCAGTGGGCCAGGAAGCTGCGGTGCCCGTGGCCGGTCACGCCGACGGCCGCGGCATCCTCGTCCATGATCGCCCAGCCGATGTCGTCGTGGCAGCGCAGGTAGGTCAGCCAGGTGGCCGTCGTGGGCTTGGGCGGCAGCGACCCGAGGGCCTGCACGGCGAGCCGCACGTCGCGCGCGGCGAGCATCGACCAGACCTGCACCATGAGGCTGTTGTGGTAGGCGAGGTCGCTGACCTTGCCCGTGTAGGGGCCGGTGCCGAGGTAGTCGAGCAGCTTGGTCGGCGCCACGATCGCCTCGGCGAGGAAGGCCACGCTCGGGCACGCCATGCGGGTCACCGCGCGCAGCACCTGGGTGATCGCGTGCACCTCCGGCTCGCCCTGGCAGTCGGTGCCCAGTCGCTTCCACATGAAGGCGATGGCGTCGAGCCGCAGCACGTCGACGCCCCGGTTCGCGAGCTCGAGGATGATGGCGGCGTACTCGCGCAGCACGGCGGGGTTGGCCCAGTTGACGTCCCACTGGAACTCGTTGAACGTCGTCCAGACCCACCCCTCGAGCTCGTCGTCCCAGGTGAAGTTGCCCGGGGCGAAGTCGGGGAAGACCTCGGGCAGGGTGCGCTCGTAGGCGTCGGGCATCTCCCGGTCGGGGAAGACGTGGAAGTACTCGCGGTAGGCGGCCTCGCCGGCGCGGGCCCGCCGCGCCCACTCGTGCTCGCGGGCGACGTGGTTGAGCACCAGGTCGAGCACCAGGCTCATGTCGCTGTCGTGCAGCTGGGCCGCGAGGTCCTCCAGGTCGTCCATCGTGCCGAGGTCGGGCCGCACCGCGCGGTAGTCGGCGACGGCGTACCCACCGTCGTTGTCGCCGTCTCGCGGCCGCAGCAGCGGCATCAGGTGCAGGTACCGCACGCCGAGCTCGTCGAGGTAGGGCAGGTGCTTGGCGACGCCGCGCAGGTCGTCGGCGAACCGCTCGGTGTACGCGGCATAACCGACCACCGCGGGGTCCTGCAGCCAGTCCGGGCGCAGCATCCGCTCCAGGTCGCGCACGTGGAGGCGGTCGGCCCGCACGCTGAACGCCGCGGCGGCGAGCTCAACGAGGTCGGCCCCGAGCTGCGGTGCCCGCTGCGCGCCGTACACCGCGGTGAGGCCGCCGAGCAGGTCGGGCCACCAACGCTCGACCCGGGTGCGGAGCATGACCTCGCGGTCGCGACTGAGCCCGTCGGGCACGGGGAAGGCGGGAGGTGGCACCGGTGCTCTCACGCGCGCATTCTTGCGGATCTGCGCAAGCGTTTCCACACGCTCACGGTCCACGCCGATGTGGGGCACAGGTCGCGCACAGGAAAGTCCCCGAAGTTGTCTCAATGACAATGAGCAGCGAGTCCTCCGTCGGAGCCCTCGGCACCCTCGCACCTCGTGCTGCGGCCGCCCACGTCGCAACGGCGCGGCTGGTCCGCCGCCGTGGCCCGGTGCCGCGCTGGTGGCGCGACGCCAGCGTCGCGGGCGGGTGGCTCGTGCTGCTGGTGGTCACGGCCCTGTGGGTGAAGGGTGGCGGCATCCAGCAGCTCACCTCGGTCTCCGACGCGCTGATGTCGACCGGCCGGCTCACCGGGCTGATCGCCTCGGCGCTGCTGCTCATCCAGGTGTTCCTCATGGCGCGCGTCCCGTGGGTCGAGCAGGCCTGGGGGCAGGACGAGCTCGCCCGGACGCACCGCCTCGTCGGCTTCACGTCGTTCAACCTCATGCTGGCGCACATCGTGCTCATCACCCTCGGTTACGCGGCGGGCACCAGCGCCGGCATCGTCGGCACCTTCGTCGACCTCGTGCTGCACTACCCCGGCATGCTGCTGGGACTCGCAGGCACCGCCGCGCTCGTCATGGTCGTCGTGACCTCCGTGAAGAAGGCCCGCAAGCGGCTGCGCTACGAGTCCTGGCACCTCATCCACCTCTACGGCTACCTCGGCGCGGGCCTGGCCCTGCCGCACCAGCTGTGGACCGGTACCGACTTCCTGTCGTCCACGACGGCCACGGTCTTCTGGTGGACCCTGTACGCCGTGTGCGCCGGTGCCGTGCTCGTCTTCCGGGTCGGGCTGCCGCTGTGGCGCTCGCTGCGCTCGCCGCTGCGGGTGCTCGACGTCCGGGCCGAGGCCCCGGGCGTCACGACGGTCACCGTCGGTGGCGGTGGGGTGCGCCGGATGCCGGTGCGCGCCGGCCAGTTCTTCCAGTGGCGGTTCCTGGACGGCCCGGGCTGGACCCGCGGCAACCCCTACTCCATCTCGGCGGCCCCCGACGGCCGGACGCTGCGGTTCACCGCGGCGCACGTCGGCGACGGGTCCGAGCGGCTCGCGGCACTGCGACCCGGCACCCGGGTGCTCGTCGAGGGCCCCTACGGCCGGATGCACGCCGGCGTACGCGCCCACCGCAAGGTGCTGCTCATGGGGTCCGGCATCGGCATCACCCCGATGCGTGCCCTGCTCGAGGAGCTCGACCAGGCTCCCGGCGACGTGACCGTCGTGCACCGGGTGCGCTCGCGGCACGACGCCGTGCTCGCCGACGAGATCCAGGCGCTCGCCGCGGCGCGCGGCGCCCGGTACCTGCTCGTCGAGGGGCCCCGCGTGCCCGACCGCGACAGCTGGCTGCCGGCCCAGGCCCGCCACCTCACCGACGTCCAGGCACTGCGCGAGATCGTCCCGGACATCGAGCACCACGACGTCTACCTGTGCGGTTCCGACGGCTGGATGACCGCAGCCCGCAACGCCGCGATC
>DASSQL010000359.1:0-3632 GCA_035702525.1 Ornithinibacter sp.
AGTCGACGACGAGGGCGACGAGGCGGACACCCGAGGCGATGACGTCGACCGAACCCCGGCCGGCGACGGCGTCGTCCCAGCCGTCCGGTGCGAAGTCGGCGCCGTCGGCCCCACGACGTCGACCAGGAAGCCTTCGTCACCGGGCCCGTCGACCACGACGAGCGTCGGCCGACCAAGGATCGACCAGCCGTCCTGACCCGTCACCTCGGCCCCGGTCAAGGTGACGGTGGGCACGCCGCCGACGAGCTCGAAGTGGACCTGCTCCGGGTCCAGGTAGGAAGGCATGAGCGGAGCCTAGGCAGCCATGGCCCGGGCCGGGGCCTCCCACCAGATCTTCAGGGAACGGGGCTGAACATCTCCAGTCGCGCGACGGTCTTCATCCACGTTCGGTGGCGCGGCGCTCCCGCAACGCGGCCCCCTTGGCGTGGGCCGTGTCGCGCAGGTTCTCGCGGAACTGCGCCAACGCGCCCCGGATCCGCTCCGCCTCCGGCCCCTCCCCCGCACCGAGGATGCGCGCCGCCAGCAGCCCGGCGTTCAGCGCCCCGCCCACCGACACGGTGGCCACCGGCACCCCCGCCGGCATCTGCACGATCGAGAGCAGCGAGTCCATCCCGTCGAGGTACTTCAGCGGCACCGGCACCCCGATCACCGGCAGCGAGGTGACCGACGCCAGCATCCCCGGCAGGTGCGCGGCACCCCCGGCACCCGCCACGATCACCCGCAGCCCACGCGCCTCGGCCGAGCGCCCGTACTCGACCATCTCCTCCGGCATCCGGTGCGCCGACACCACGTCGACCTCGCACGCCACCCCCAGCTCCTCCAGCGCGACGACCGCGGCCTCCATCACCGGCCAGTCCGAGTCCGACCCCATGACGACGCCGACCACCGGCGTGCCCCCCGTCGTGCCTGCCTGAGTGCTCACTCGGTCACCGTCCCCTGGATGTAGTCCGCCGCGTGCCTGGCCCGCTCACGCAGGTCGGCGAGGTCGTCGCCGCCGATGTTGACGTGCCCGATCTTGCGACCCGGCCGCACGCCCTTGCCGTACATGTGCACCTTCGCCTCCGGGTCGCGCGCCATGACGTGACGGTAGGCCGGGTACAGCTCGGCGTAGTCACCGCCCAGCACGTTGGCCATCACGGTCCACCGCCCGTGCGGCCGCGGCGACCCGAGGGGCAGGTCGAGCACCGCCCGAAGGTGCTGCTCGAACTGTCCGGTCACCGCGCCGTCCATCGACCCGTGGCCCGAGTTGTGCGGCCGCATGGCCAGCTCGTTCACCACGAACGTCGGCGCACCGTCGTCCCCGGTCACCTCGAACAGCTCGACGGCCAGCACCCCGGTGACGCCCAGCTCGCCGGCCACCCGCAGACCGGCGTGCACGGCGGCGGCCGCCAGCCCGGCATCCAGCTCGGGGGCGGGGGCGAGCACCTCGGTGCAGATGCCGTCGGTCTGCACCGTCTCGACCACCGGCCACGCCGCGGCCTGGCCCGAGGGGCTGCGGGCCAGGAGCACCGCGAGCTCGCGCACGAACGGCACCCGCTCCTCGAGCAGCAGGCCGGTGCCCTCGGATGCCGCCCGCTCCAGCCACTCGGTGAGCTCACCGGCGTCCGCGGCCAGCGTCACACCCTTGCCGTCGTAGCCGCCGCGCGGCGTCTTGGCGACGACCGGCCAGCCCACGGCGTCGCCGAAGGCGGTCACCTCGGCCGCGGTGTCGGCCCGCGCCCACCGCGGGCAGGGGACGCCCAGCTCGGTCAGCCGCTCGCGCATGGCGAGCTTGTCCTGGGCGAAGCGCAGCGCCTCCGGACGCGGGTGCAGCTCGACCCCCTCGGCGACGAGCAGGTCGAGCACGTGGGCCGGCACGTGCTCGTGGTCGAAGGTGACGACGTCGCAGTGCTGGGCGAAGGCGTGCACGGCCTCGGCCTCGGTGTGGTCGCCGACCGGCGAGCTCGGCACGACGAGCGCGGCGCTGGCGTCGTCGGCCTCGGCGAACACGCTCAGGGTCACCCCCAGCTCGGCGGCGGGCCCGGCGCACATCCGGGCGAGCTGGCCACCACCGATGATGCCGACGACGGGGAATCCTCCGGGTGCGCGCCGTGGGGTGGTCACCCGGCGAGGATAGCGACCGCAGGTCGGTAGTCTGCTTCGGTGCCCACGACCGCCCCGCCCCCCACCGGCGGCATCTCCCGCATCTTCGACCGGGCGCGCGGCGCGGTCGACGTCATCTACCGCGAGATGATCAAGTTCGGGGTCGTCGGCATCCTCGCCTTCATCATCGACATCGGCCTGGCCAACCTGCTCTGGCACACGGTGCTCTCCGACAAGGTCACCACCGCCAAGATCATCTCCGGCGCCGTCGCGACCCTGTTCTCGTGGGTCGGCAACCGGCAGTGGACCTTCCGGCACCGCCGCAGCCGCCCGGCGCACCACGAGGTGATCCTGTTCTTCGGGGTCAACGGCGTCGCCCTGGTCATCTCGGCCATCACGCTGACCATCTCGCACTACGCCCTGGGCTTCACCACGATCCTCGCCGACAACATCGCCACGATCATCGGCATCGGCCTCGGCACGCTGTTCCGGTTCTGGGCCTACCGCAAGTTCGTCTTCGCGGGCGAGCCCCTCTGAACCGCCGGTCCTGACATCGGCCCCGGCGTCGGTGCACTGCCCTAGCGTCGGCTCATGGTGCACCGGCTGACCAGGCAGCAGGCCCGCCGCATCGCGGTCCGGGCCCAGCTGCTCGACGCCCCGCGCCCCACCGACCTGATGGCGGTCGTGCGCCGCCTGTGGGTGGTGCAGGTCGACCTCACCGCGGCCGTGGCGCCCAGTGCCGACCTCGTGCTGTGGAGCCGGCTCGGCCCGGCCTTCCGCCAAGGCGACCTCGACACCCTGGTCGTCGACCGCGCGGTCGTCGAGCACGACGGCATGCTGCGCGCCGCCGACGACCTGGCCCTGTTCCGTGCCGACATGCACGACTGGCCGGGCCGCCCACCGCTGCGCGAGTGGCAGGAGGACACCGCCGACTGGGTCGAGGCCAACTCCGCCTGCCGCGACGACATCCTCGAGCTGCTGCGCGCCGAGGGGCCGTTGCCGGCGCGAGCACTGCCCGACACCTGCGTGCTGCCGTGGCGCTCGAGCGGGTGGAACAGCGGGAAGAACGTCGTGATGCTGCTGAACTGCATGGAGCAGCGCGGCGAGGTCGCGGTCTCCTCCCGCGAGGGTCGCGAGCGGCTCTGGGACCTCGCCGAGCGCGTGCTGCCCGACGACCCGGCCGTGCCGTGGCTGGAGGCCACCGCCGAGCGCGACCGGCGCCGGCTCGCGTCGCTCGGCATCGCCCGGGCGAGCGGCACCCGGATGCCCGGCGGCGAGCAGAACGACGTCGCGGATGCCGGTGAGCCGGCGGTGGTCGAGGGCGTGCGGGGCACCTGGCGGGTCGACCCCGGGCAGCTCGAGGCGCTCGGCCGGCCGTTCCGCGGGCGCACCGCGCTGCTCTCGCCGATCGACCGGCTGGTGTTCGACCGCAGGCGGATGGCCGACCTGTTCGAGTTCGACTACCAGCTCGAGATGTACAAGCCGGCCGCCGCCCGCCGCTGGGGCTACTGGGCGATGCCGGTGCTCCACGGCGACCGGCTCGTCGGCAA
>DASSQL010000360.1:0-2029 GCA_035702525.1 Ornithinibacter sp.
GCCCTCGACGACCTCGTGCTGCGGCTGCGCACCAACGAGCAGGAGCTCGGCACCTGGGTGTTCCGCACCCAGGGCGACGTCGACCGGGTCCTCGCGTACGACGGGCAGCTCGGCGAGCTCGCGGACGACTGGTTCGTGCACGAGACCACCCAGTACCTCAAGCGCACGTTCAAGCGGCTGGACGTGACCAGCCGCAGCCTGGTCGCCGTCATCGAGCCGGGCAGCTGCTTCGCCGGCTTCCTCGCGGAGCCGATGCTCGCCTGCGACCGGCAGTACATGCTCGAGGGCGTCTACGAGGACGTCGACCCCGACGCCGACCCGGCCGTCGTCGTGCTCACCGCGAGCAACGACGGCCGCTTCCCGATGGGCAACGAGCTGTCCCGGCTGGAGTCCCGCTTCTGGGGCCACGACGACGACCTCGAGTCGGCCCGCAAGCTGCTCGGGGAGCGCCTCGACGCGCAGGCCGCCGATGCCGCCGGCCTGGTGACGATGGCGCTCGACGACATCGACTTCGAGGACGAGATCCGGATCGTCCTGGAGGAGCGCGCCTCGCTGAGCCCCGACGCCCTGACCGGCATGGAGGCCAACCACCGGTTCGTCGGCCCCGAGTCGATGGAGACCAAGATCTTCGGCCGGCTGACCGCCTGGCAGAACTGGATCTTCATCCGGCCCAACGCCTCCGGGCCCGACGGCGCCCTGCGGCGCTACGGCTCCGGGCAGCGCGGCAGCTACGACTACAAGCGGGTGTGAGCGCGATGGCCGACACCTTCAACGCCGCGGAGTACCTCGTCACCCGGCACGTCGCCGCGGGCGCGGGCGGCCGGACCGCCGTCCTCGCCTCGGAGACCCTCACCTACGCCGACCTCGACGAGCGGGTCGGCGTGGTGGCGGCGGGGCTGCGCGCCCTCGGCCTGCGCCGCGACGACCGGGTGATGCTGGTGATGAGCGACGAGGTGCCGATGCTCACCGGCATCCTCGGCGCCTTCCGGGCCGGCCTGGTCGCGGTCCCGGTCTCGACGATGTTCACCGGCGCCGAGCTGGGCACGATCATGGCCGACTCCGGCGCCCGGGCCGTCCTCGCCACCCCGGAGTTCGCGGACGCGGTCGGCCAGGCCATCGCGATGGCACCCGACGTCGAGCACGCGGTCCTCGCCGGCGACGGCACGCTCGCCCTCCCCGACACGGTCACCGGCCACACCTGGGAGGACCTGACCACCCTCGGGCTCCAGGGCGACCGGAGCATCGCGCCCACGGTCGACGACTCGTGGGCGCTGTGGCTCTACACCTCCGGCACCACCGGGCTGCCCAAGGCGGCCATGCACCGGCACGCCAACGTCCGGCACGTCTGCGAGACGTACGGCGCCCAGGTGCTCGGCATCACCCCGGACGACACGACGTTCTCGGTCGCGAAGATGTTCTTCGCCTACGGCATCGGGAACACCGTGTTCTTCCCGTTCTCGGTGGGGGCGGCCACCGTCCTGGAGCCGCGCCGGCCGACCCCGGACGTCGTACGCGAGCGGCTGGAGCGGGACCGCCCCACGCTGTTCTTCGGGGTGCCGACGTTCTACGCGGCGCTGACCGCCAGCGACCTCCCCGCCTCCGCGTTCGGGAGCGTGCGGATGTGCGCGTCCGCCGGCGAGCCGCTGCCCGCCCCGCTGCAGCACCGGTTCACCTCGAAGTTCGGCGTCGAGATCCTCGACGGCATCGGCTCCACGGAGGCGCTGCACATCTTCCTGTCCAACCGGCCCGGCGACATCCGCCCCGGCACGACCGGCCTGCCGGTGCCCGGCTACGACGTCGAGGTCCGCGACCTGTTCGGCAACGTCGTGCCGGCCAACGAGCCGGGGGCCCTGCACGTCCGCGGCGAGTCCATCGCGCTGGGCTACTGGCACCGCACCGACGCGTCGCGGCAGGTCTTCCAGGGCGAGTGGCTGGTCACCGGCGACACCTACGTCTGCAACGACGAGGGCTACTACACCTGCCTCGGGCGCAACAGCGACATGCTCAAGGCCGGCGGCATCTGGGTCTC
>DASSQL010000361.1:0-10102 GCA_035702525.1 Ornithinibacter sp.
CACCACGTCACCATCGCGACCGGCCGCGCCGTCATCGGCACCCTGCCGGTGCTCGACCGGCTCGGGCTCACCACCGGGTTCGCCGTGTGCGCCAACGGCGCCGTGACCATCCGCCTCGACGCCGCGCTCGCCGACGGCTACGAGATCCTCGAGGCGGTGACCTTCGACCCGCGCCCGGCCCTGATGGTGCTGCGCGAGCACTTCCCGTCGGCGCTGGTCGCGGTCGAGGTGCTCGGCGTCGGGTTCAAGGTGACCGCGCCGTTCCCGGACGGTGAGCTCGACGGCACCCCGCAGGTGGTGCCGTTCGAGGAGCTGATGTCGACGCCGGTCACCCGTCTCACCCTGCGCGACCCGTCGAGCACCAGCGAGGAGTTCCTCGCGCGCACCGAGAAGATCGGCCTGCACGGCGTCGAGTACGCCGTCGGCTGGAGCGCCTGGCTCGACATCAACCCCGAGGGCGTGTCGAAGGGCGCGGCGCTCGAGGCCATCCGCCGCCGGATCGGGGTCGAGCCGATGCACACGGTGGCGGTCGGCGACCAGCGCAACGACCTCGAGATGCTGCACTGGGCCGCCCGCGGGGTCGCGATGGGCAACGCCCCGGACGAGGTCAAGGCGGCCGCCGACGAGGTCACCGGCCACGTCGACGACGACGGCCTGGTGCCGGTGCTCCTCGCGCTCCTCTGACCGGCAGCGAGTCGCCTCCGCGCGCCCTGTCCACGTCGAGCGGGCCGGGTTCCGCGTCCCAGCGGAGGCCGTCCCGACCACGGGTGCCCGCGCAGCCTCGACGATGCGGCCCACCGCGCAGTCCCGCGCCGCCAGTGGCAGCGGTTCCTGCGCGACAAGGGGGCGACGAGTCGAGTCGCCGTTCGACGGCGGCACAAACGTCTGCAGCGAACCCGCCGCGTCATCCCCGCTGGTGGGAAGGTGTGCCCATGGACACCACCTCGGCCACCGCCGCAGCCCGTGAAGCCGGCAACAGCCCGGTCGTCGAGTGGGGCGCCCGCCTCGGCTACGCCACCGTCGGCCTGATCCACCTGCTCATCGCCTGGATCGCCCTCAAGGTCGCCTGGGGTATCGGCGGCGGCACCAAGAAGGCTGACACCTCCGGTGCGCTGCAGACCCTGTCGTCCAGCGGTACCGGCGCCGTTCTGCTCTGGATCTGCGTCGTCGGCTTCCTGCTGCTCGCCGTGTGGCAGCTGCTCGAGGCGGCGCTCGGCTCCGGCGAGGCCAGCGACCGCCTCAAGGCCGGCGCCAAGGGTGTGACCTACCTGTTCTTCACCTTCGCGACGTTCAAGGTGGCCCAGGGCACCAACTCCTCGGCCGAGAAGCAGACCGAGGACTTCACCGCCTCCCTGATGGGCAGCCCCGGCGGTCGCCTGCTCGTCGGCGTCGTCGGCCTGGTCGTGCTCGGCATCGCCGGGTACCACATCTACAAGGGCTGGACCAAGAAGTTCCTCGAGGACCTGCGTGAGCACCCCGGCCAGTGGGCGGTCACCGCGGGCCGGATCGGCTACATCGCCAAGGGCGTCGCCCTCGTCGTCGTCGGCATCTTCTTCCTCGTCGCCGCCTGGCAGGCGAACCCCGACAAGGCCCAGGGCCTCGACGGCGCGCTGAAGACGGTCAAGGACGCCCCGGCCGGGCCGTTCCTGCTCACCCTCGTCGCCGCCGGCATCGCCGCCTACGGCGTGTACTCGTTCGCCCGATCGCGCTACGCGCGGGTCTGAGCGGTCTCGTCGGTCGACCCGTCACGCGTGCCGGCGCCGGAGGTCGCGGTGCCGGATGCCGGCTCGCGGCGCAGGTAGTTCCACGCCAGCAGCGCGCACAGCACGCCGTTGATCATGCCCACGACGATGTCCGACACGTGGTGTGCGCCGCGGTACAGCCGGGCGTACGACACGAGCAGCGGCGCCACGATGCAGAGCACGATGACCACCCGGCGCACGACGACGTTGGAGATGCGGGTCGCCATCAGCGCGAACGAGACGTAGAGGGCCGTCGAGGCGCCGACGTGGCCACTGGGGTAGCTCGACGTCGGCGGGGTGGGGTCGAGCCGCTCGACCGGGGGCCGCTCACGACCCACGACGGCGGTCGCGATCACGAAGACGGTCGCCTGCAGCGAGATCGCGATGAGCGGCACGACCGCGAACCACCACTCCTTGGTACGCCACCAGACGATCGCGCAGACGATCACGCCGACCGCGATCACGTACTCGGTGTTGCCGATCATCGACATGAACTTCGTGATCGTGTTCCAGGTCTCGGTGCGCCCGGCCTCGAAGTTCTTGCTGATGCCGTTCTCCCACTTCGCGTACGACTCGAGTGGCCCCTTGAGGAGGAAGCCGAAGCCGACGATGGCGGCGAAGATGACGACCGCGGGCAGCACGGCCCGCACGAGCACGTCACGAAGGGCGGAGGTGAACTTCGGGCGGCTGTGGTCGTCGTCCCAGCGGGTGAGGAACGGCATCAGGTCTCCTGGTGGGTGGGGTGGTCGACATCGGGGTCGTCGACCGCGGTGGGGTCAGGGGGGTTCCAGCCGACGTAGCCGGCGTACGAGGCGAGCACCAGGCCGACGCCGGTGAGCACGCCGACGGTCACGTCGCTGGGGTAGTGCACGCCGAGCAGCACCCGGTCGAGCGCGGTGAGGAGCACGACGACGACGGCGAGCACGACCGCCGTGACCCGGGCCCACAGCGGCTTCAGCAGGGGCCACAGCAGGATGACGACAGTGGTCGCCCACGCGGCGGAGTTCAGCGCGTGGCCCGAGGGGAACGAGTAGCCGGGCGCCTGCGACACCGGGTCCTCGACCACCGGCCGGGCCCGCTGGAAGGCGTACTTGGCGACCAGCCCGATGAACCAGGCCACCATCATCGTGCCGAAGGCCCACCAGGCACGGGTGCGCAGCCCCTTGGCCAGCCAGACCCACAGGCAGAGCAGGGTGCCGACCGTGTACAGCCGGATCGGCTGGGTGATCCACTGCCAGGCGATGAGGAAGGACCGCAGGCCGTCGCGCGGGCGGGTGAACGCCGTGGTCGCCTCGATGACCGCATCGTCGAGGTTCTGCAGCGGCCCCCACTTGCTGCGTACGAGGAAGCCGACGCCGAACAGGACGACCGCCACCGGTACCGCGTAGGCGAACGCCCGGCCGAGCCGGCGACCCCGGGTCGGGGTGGGCGTCGCCGCCGTCGTGCTGGTCACCGGACTGTTCTACCCGAATGCGGGCGCGCCAAGCGTCCTTCGTGCGCATGGGATGCTGGGGCCGCCATGGCCGAGCTGAACGTGACCTCCGCGTCGAACCCCCGCCTGCGGGCGGTGCTCGCGCTGCGCCGGCGCCGGGTGCGTGAGCAGGAGGGTCGCACCGTCGTCGACGGCTACGAGGAGCTCGCCCTGGCCCTCGACGCCGGGGTGGTGCCCGACACCGTGCTGCACTGCCCCGAGCTCATGCTCGACCCCGAGCGCCAGTCGCCGCTCGTCGAGCGGGCCCGGGCCCTGGGTGCGAGCACCATCCGGTGCAGCCGTGCGGCCTTCGAGAAGGTCGCCTACCGCGAGGGCCCCGACGGCTTCCTCGCGGTGGTGCCGGTGGCCGGGGTGGCGCTCGACGACCTGGCCCTGCCCGCCGACCCGCTCGTCCTGGTCTGCGAGGGCCTCGAGAAGCCCGGCAACCTCGGTGCGGTGCTGCGCACGGCCGAGGCCGCCGGCGTGGCCGCGGTCGTCGCCGCCGACCCCGTCACCGACTGGGGCAACCCGAACGTCGTGCGCTCGAGCAAGGGCACCGTGTTCTCCGTTCCGGTGGCCGCCGCGAGCACCGAGGAGGTGCTGGCCTGGCTGCGGCGCAACGGCATCCGGCTGGTGGCGACGACCCCCGACACCGAGACGGCGCACACGGCGGTCGACTACCGGGGCCCCGTGGCGATCGCGGTGGGCACCGAGAAGGAGGGCCTCACGGCCCTCGCGCTGGATGCCGCGGACGCTCGCGTCCGCATCCCGATGGTCGGCCGGGTCAACTCGCTCAACGCCGCCACGGCCGCCGCCGTGGTGGTCTACGAGGCGGTCCGCCAGCGGTCCGGGTGAGGCGGGTGTGACGGCTGGGGCGACAGTTGGTCACGCGGACGTCACGGTCGGGCAGGTGGACGGGGCCGTGTCAAGAGCACCCCTTTCGGTGTGCGACGATGACGGGCATGCGAGTTGACCACGTCGTCTATGCCGCCGAGCGCGACGGCCTCAAGGCCACGGCGCAGCGCCTCGCGGAGCAGATCGGCGTGACGCCGGTCGATGGGGGAGTTCACCCGCGCTTCGGGACGCGCAACATCATCCTGCCGCTGGCCCACGAGCGGTACGTCGAGGTCGTCGAGGTGCTCGACCACCCCGCCAGCGACAAGGCGCCGTTCGGGCAGGCCGTACGGGCCCGCTCCGAGGCCGGCGGCGGGTGGCTCGGCTGGGTGGTCCAGGTCGACGACATCGCCGAGGTCGAGACGCGCCTCGGGCGCGAGGCCGTCCTCGGCAACCGGCACCGCCCCGACGGGGTCGAGCTGCGCTGGAAGCAGGTCGGCGTCAAGGGCCTGCAGGCCGACCCCCAGCTGCCCTACTTCATCGAGTGGGAGGACGGCGTTCCGCACCCCTCCGACGACGCGCACACCGAGGTCACCATCGAGACGCTGCAGATCGCGGGCGACCCCGACCGGGTGCGCGACTGGCTCGGCCTGCCGGCCGACAGCACCTCGTCGGTCATCGACTTCGAGTTCGTCTCACCGCACGGCACCCCGGGCCTGATGGCGGTCACCTTCGACACCCCGTCGGGCGCCGTCACCATCTGACCCCCCACCCATCGCGGATCCGCCACGCGCACCGTGCCCCGTGAGGGCCGGGGCGCGTGGCCGTCTCGCCGTCAGTCGGTGCGTGACCAGCTCCGCAGCCGCAGGCTGTTCGACACCACGAGCACGCTCGACAGCGCCATCGCGCCCCCGGCGATCATCGGGTTGAGCAGGCCGGCCATCGCGAGCGGGATCGCGGCCACGTTGTAGCCGAACGCCCAGCCGAGGTTCTGCTTGATGGTGCGCAGGGTCGCCCGCGACAGCTCGATGGCGTCGACCACGGCGGGCAGCTCGGATCGCAGCAGCACGATGTCGGCGGAGTCGGCCGCGACGTCGGCACCGCTGCCCATCGCGATGCCGAGGTCGGCCTGCGCGAGCGCCGCGGCGTCGTTGACGCCGTCGCCGACCATCGCGACGACCTTCCCGCGCGCCTGCAGGTCGGCGATCATCGCGTGCTTGGCCTCCGGGCGCACGTCGGCGAGCACCCGGCCGGCCGGGATGCCGACCTCCCGCGCGACCGCCAGGGCCGCGGCGTCGTGGTCGCCGGTGAGCAGATAGGCGGGCAGGCCCGCGTCGGTGAGGTCGCGGATGGCGCGGGCCGAGCTCTCGCGCACGGTGTCGGCGACGGTGAGGTACGCGTGCGCCCGGCCGTCCCAGCCGACCCAGACCGTGGTGCCGTCGGCGGTGGGCCGGGCCAGCTCGCGCGGCACGTCGTCGAACAGGTCGGCGCGGCCGACCGTCACCACGGTGTCCTTGATCCGGGCCCGCGCTCCCGCACCGGGCAGCGCCATGAAGTCGGTGGCCCGCGGGACGACGATCGCGCGGCTCGCGGCCGCGGCGACGACGGCCTGGGCGACCGGGTGCTCGCTGCCCGCCTCGACGGCGGCGGCAGCGCGCAGCGCCTGGTCCTTGGGCAGCCGGCCGGCGGTGGTCACGTCGACGAGGGTCATCTCGCCGGTGGTGACGGTGCCGGTCTTGTCGAGCACCACGGCGTCGATGCGGCGGGTGTCCTCGAGCACGTCGGCGCCCTTGATCAGGATGCCGAGGCGTGCGCCTCGCCCGGTGCCCACCAGGAGCGCGGTCGGGGTGGCGAGACCGAGCGCGCAGGGGCAGGCGATGACGAGCACGGCGATGGCGACCTCGAGCGCGCGGGAGGGCTCGCCGGTGGCGATCCACCACCCGGCGAAGGTCAGGGCGGCGAGCACGAGCACGACGGGCACGAAGACGGCCGACACCCGGTCGGCGAGGCGCTGCACGGGGGCCTTCGTGGTCTGGGCGCGCTCGACGAGCCGCGCGATGCCCGCGAGCGTCGTGTCGGCCCCCACCCGGGTGGCCTCGACGACCAGCCGGCCGGTGGTGTTGATGCTGCCGCCGGTGAGCTCGTCACCGGGCGTGACGTCGACGGGGAGCGACTCGCCCGTGACGAGCGAGGCGTCGACCGCGCTGCTGCCCTCCATGACGCGGCCGTCGGTGGCGACCTTCTCGCCGGGGCGCACGACGAAGCGGTCGCCGACGACGAGGTCGTCGACCGGGATGCGTACCTCGGTGGTGGCCCGGGTGGTGGGGTCGACCCGCTCGACGGCGACGTCCTTGGCGCCCAGGCTGAGCAGGCCGCGCAGGGCGTCGCGGGTGCGGTCGGTGGCGCGGGCCTCCATCCAGCGGCCGAAGAGCAGGAAGGTGGTGACGACGGTGGCGGTCTCGAACCAGATGTGCGCGGTGGTGACGTCACCGGCATCCATGCTCGACATGCCGGCGGCGCGGCCGGTGAGCACGACGACGGCCGACCACAGGTAGGCGGTGAGCACGCCGATCGACACCAGGGTGTCCATCGTCGACGCGCCGTGCCGGGCGTTCATGGCGGCGGCACGGTGGAACGGCAGGCCGCACCAGAGCACGACCGGGGTCGCGAGCGCGAGCTGGATCCACGCGCTGTTGGGCAGGTCGATGCCTGGCACCATCGCGAGCACGACCACCGGCACGGTGAGCACCGCCGCGACCAGTGCGCGGCGCTTGAGGGCGTCCTCGGGGGCAACCTGGTGGTCGAGGTGGTCGACGTGGTCGCCGGAGAGGGGCTCTGCCGGCGGCGCGGGCACCACGACCTCGGCGCCGTAGCCGGTGGCGCGCACCGTGCTGAGCAGCTGCTCGACGGTGACCGGCTCGGCGAAGCGCACGGTGGCCTTCTCGGTGGCGAGGTTCACCACGGCATCCACGCCGTCGAGCTTGCCGAGCTTCTTCTCGATCCGGGCGGAGCACGAGGCGCAGGTCATGCCGGTGATGGTCAGGTCGACCTCGTGCACCTGCTGCGGGCTCATGCGGTCGGTTGTCTGGGTCATCTCAGCTCCTCACCAGGCGCGCGATGGCGGCGGTGGCCTCGGCGACCTTGACGGCGGCGGCCTCGTCGGACTCGCGGGCCGCGTCGACCACGCAGTGCTCGATGTGCTCCTCGAGCAGGCCGATGCTGACGGCCTGCAGGGCCCGGGTCACGGCGCTCACCTGGGTGAGCACGTCGATGCAGTAGGCGTCGTTCTCGACCATCCGGGCGATGCCGCGCACCTGCCCCTCGATGCGGCGCAACCGCTTGAGGTGGTCGTCCTTGTGGCCGGCGTAACCCGGCGTGATGGTGGTCTGCTCGGTCATGTCCACGAGAACGAGGATACCCCTATGGGGTATTCCGGCCGTCAGTGGGTGTCCGGTGTCACGGCCCGGCGTCGTGGACGTCACACCCGGCAGCGGGCGCCGGTGTCCCGGCCCGGAGAGAGGATGGAGGGGCGCCCGCGGACCGATGCGACGAACGCCGGTCGATGGCTGCGCGCGCCGGAAGGAACTGGCCATGAGCACGATCAAGGAGGCCGCGACGGACTTCCTGTCCTGTCGTCGGATCGCGGTGACCGGGGTGTCCCGGGAGCCGAAGGAGCACGGGGGCAACATCGTCTACACCCGCCTCAAGGAGCGCGGCTACGACGTGTTCGCCGTCAACCCGAACACCGACGTCGTCGAGGGCGACCGGGCCTACCCGGACCTCAGCTCGATCCCCGGTGGGGTGGAGGCCGTCGTCATCGCGACGCGGCCCGAGCACGCCGAGGCCACCGTGCGGGAGGCCGCGAACCTGGGCATGACCAAGGTCTGGATGCACCGGTCGATGGGCGCCGGGAGCGTCTCACCGGCCGCCACCAGCCTGGGCCGCGAGCTCGGCATGGTCGTCATCGACGGTGGCTGCCCGCTGATGTTCGGCCCGACCGCCGACGGCGGCCACAAGGTGATGTGCGCCCTGCTGAAGCTGACCGGCAAGGTGCCCCGGCACGTCTAGCGGTCACCCCGCAGCGGGCTCGCCGGGCGGGGTCGGGGTCGTGACGGGCGGGGGCGCGTCCCGGAACGCCTGCATGGCGGCGGCCACCGTCTCCTGGTAGCCGTCGGCGCCGATGACGTCGGTGATGCCGAACCGGTCGAGCTCGGCGCGCAGCGCGTCCGAGGCCTGCACGACGACGAACCGGGCGCCGCGGTCGTGCAGCTCGCTGACCACCTGCTTCAGGGTCAGTCCGCCGCTGTAGTCGACGTCGACGACCGCCGAGGCCTCGAGCACGACACAGGTCACGGGGGATGCCGGGTCGGCGCCGTCGACGAGGCCGAGGATCTCCTCGTTGAAGCGCGTCGCGTTGGCGTAGTAGAGCCCGGACGAGAACCGGTAGACGACCAGGCCCGGCACCAGCTGGCCACCCTCGGCGACCGGGAGCGAGCGGAAGTGACCGGCCTCGCCGGTGACCACCACGGTGTCCTTGGGGGCGTAGCTGCGGCTCAGGTGGTCGATGACCGAGACGACGATCGCCACGATGATCGCCTGCTCGACGCCCACCACGATGACCAGGAGGCCGGTGATCGCGGCGATGACGAACTCGCTGGGGCGCACCCTGAGGATGGAGCGCAGGCCCTTGATGTCGACGAGCTCGATACCGATCAGGAAGACGACCGACGCGAGCACGGCCGAGGGCATGTACTGCAGCGGCTTGGTGAGGAAGAGCAGCACGATGAGCACGATCACCGCCGTGGTGAGGCTCGCGAGCTGGCTCTTGCCACCGGCCCCGTCGACCATCTGGGTCTTGGTGGGGCTGCCGTTGACCACGAAGGTGCCGCTGAGGCCCGCGCTCGCGCTGGCCAGGCCGAGCCCCACGAGGTCGACGTTCTCGTCGAAGGGCTCCTCGTACTTCGCGGCGTAGGCGCGCGAGGTGGCCGCGCTCTGGGCGAGCACGACGATGAAGATGGCGCCGCCGGTGCCGAGCAGGCCGACGAACTGGGCCCAGGTGACCGAGGGGAAGCCGAAGTTCGGCAGGCCGCCGGGCACGACCCCCAGCGTGGCGACGCCGTCCGCGGCCAGGTCGAGCTGCGCGCTGACGATGATCGAGCCGACCACGGCGATGAGCGCCCCGGGGATGCGCGGCGAGATCGCCTTCGCGCCCAGGATCACCACGATGACGCCCACCGAGACCCACACCGTGGCGGCGTTGCTCTCGCCGAGGTGGCCGAGGGTGGCGACGAACTTCTGGACCGTGCCGCCGGACTGCTTGGGGATGCCGAACATGTCGCCGACCTGTCCCATCGCCACCTGGATGCCGACGCCGGTGAGGAAGCCGACGAGCACGCTGCGGGAGAGGAAGTTGGCGATGAAGCCCAGCTTGAGCAGCCGCGCGAGGATGAGGTATCCACCGGTGATCAGGGCCAGCATCCCGGCCAGCGACACGTACTCGGGGGAGGCGGTGGCGGCCATCCCGGCCAGCCCGGCCGCCATGATCGCGGCCGTCGCCGAGTCGGCCCCCACCACGAGGTGCCGAGAGCTGCCGAAGAGCGCGAAGACCGCGATCGGGACGAGGATCGTGTACAGCCCGGTGATGACCGGCATCCCGGCGATCGAGGTGTAGCCCATCACCTCCGGGATGCCGAGTGCGGCGAGCGTGACGCCGGCGGCGATGTCCATCGGGATGCGCTTGCGGTCGATCGGGAGGATGCCCTCCATGAACGGGAACCGGCGTGCTGCTGTGGCCATGTCGAAACCTCGCGTGCTCCTGGCGGGCCGCCCGGGGCGCCGCTCCTGCGAGGGCGACTCTGCTCCCGCGCCCGGAGGCTCGCATCACCCCTTGCGGATGAGGGCGTCAGCGGGCGGCGGCGGTGACCGACAGCACCGCGAACCAGACCGCGAGGGCCACGATCAGGGCGGACCCGACGGATGCCGCGAACGGGCGCCAGGGTGCCGGGACCCAGCGGCGCGCGCCGGTGACCGGCAGCCAGACGGACAGCAGCACCAG
>DASSQL010000362.1:0-3106 GCA_035702525.1 Ornithinibacter sp.
CGAGCTCGGGAACGCGTCAGAAGAGGCGGTGCTCGCTGTTGTCGACGCCCTTGAGCGCGTCGTAGTCGAGCACGACGCAGCGGATGCCGCGGTCCTCGGCCAGGGTGCGCGCCTGCGGCTTGATCTGCTGCGCGGCGAAGACCCCGGTCACCGGCGCGAGGTGCGGGTCGCGGTTCATCAGCTCGAGGTAGCGGGTCAGCTGCTCGACGCCGTCGATGTCACCACGCCGCTTGATCTCGATCGCGACGGTCGCGCCGGAGCCGTCCTTGCACAGGATGTCGACCGGCCCGATCGGGGTCATGTACTCGCGCCGGGTGAGGGTCCAGCCGTCGCCCAGGGTGGTGATGTGCTCGGCGAGCAGCCGCTGCAGGTGCGCCTCGACGCCGTCCTTGACCAAGCCCGGGTCGACCCCCAGCTCGTGGGCGCTGTCGTGGTGCACCTCGTGGATCTTCACCCGCAGGCGGTCCTCGGACTTCGCGTGCTGCACGACCCACACGGCGGTCACGCCCTCGACGGCCTCCGCCTCGTCGGGCTCGACCTCGGCCATCGCGCACGGCGGCGACATCCAGTTCAGCGGCTTGTACGAGCCGCCGTCGGAGTGCACGAGCACCGAGCCGTCGGCCTTGACCAGGAGCAACCGGGTCGCCAGCGGGAGGTGGGCGGTGAGCCGCCCGTCGTAGTCGACGCTGCACGTCGCGATCACGAGTCGCACGATCGACCACCCTACCGTCGCGGACCCGTCCAACCCGTTGCCTCCCGGTGGGGCTCGGGCGCACACTCGTGGTGAGAGGTGAGGCCGATGAGGGCAGCGCTGTTGACGCTGGGTCTCGTCGCGCTGCCCGGAGTCTGGTTCGGCGCCCAGGGGGCGGCCCTGAACTGGTTCACCGGCGGCCAGCCGCCGCGCCTGCTGCGTCCCCTCGTCCGTCGGCTGGGGCCGCGCGTGGAGCGGCTGGGGCGCTGGCGGCGCCGGGTGTTCGGCCGCCCGCAGCCGCAGCCGCTGCCCCCCGTGCTCATCGGGATGGAGCTGCGCCGCCTCGAGGTCGAGATCCGCCGGGTGGAGCAGGGCGACGCGCCGCACCAGGCCGCGCGCCTGCGGGCCGTGCTCGCCGCCTACGACCAGCTGCTGCTCCAGCTCTGCGAGCGGGTCGACGTGCCCACCGACGACGTGGGGCTGCCGCCGCTGCCCTCGCGCGAGCGGCTGACCCTCGAAGCCGAGCTGGTGGCCGCCGGCCACGACTGGTGAGGCACCGCGCGCCGGGCCCGGCACGGCATCCGCGCCGGGCGAGCACCGCCGCACCCGGCGTGGGGGTAAGAAGTGTCACGCCCCGCTGGTGTCGTGGGGCGGGTGAGCCTCTGGAAGGATCGCGCCCATGACGCGTGACTTCACCAGTGTGGGTGTGATCGGACTCGGGACGATGGGCGCGGGGATCGTCGAGGTCTTCGCCCGCAACGGCATCGACGTGATCGCCGTCGAGGTCGACGAGGCCGCCATCGAGCACGGCAAGGCGGTGCTCGGCGGCAGCACCGGCCGGGCGCTGAGCCGCGGGAAGCTGACCCAGGAGGAGCACGACGCGCTGCACTCCCGGGTCACGTTCACCAGCGACCTGGCCGACCTCGCCGACTGCCAGCTCGTGGTCGAGGCCGTTCCGGAGCACCTCGACCTCAAGAAGGAGCTGCTCGGCAAGGTCGACGCGGTCGTCTCGCCGGACGCCATCCTGGCCACCAACACCTCCTCGCTCCCGGTCACCGAGATCGCCGTCGCCACCTCGAACCCCAAGCGGGTCGTCGGCATGCACTTCTTCAACCCGGCCCCGGTGCAGCAGTTCGTCGAGGTCATCCGCACCGTGATCACCGCCGACGACGTCTTCGAGGACGTCAAGGCGCTCGCCGAGCGGCTCGGCAAGAAGCCGGTGATCGTCGGCGACAAGGCCGGCTTCATCGCCAACGCGCTGCTGTTCGGCTACCTCAACCACGCGGTCTCGATGTACGAGAGCCGGTACGCGACCCGCGAGGACCTCGACGCGGCCATGCGGTTCGGCTGCGGCTACCCGATGGGCCCGCTGGCGCTGCTCGACCTGATCGGCCTCGACACCGCGTACGAGATCCTCGACACGATGTACCGGCAGGGCCGCGACCGCCTGCACGCCCCGAGCCCGATCATCAAGCAGATGGTCAGCGCCGGGCTGCTCGGCCGCAAGAGCGGCCGGGGCTTCTACACGTACGCCGAGGCCGGGTCGCCCCAGGTGGTCGCCGACGCCCAGACGCCTGCCGGTGGCCCGCCCGCCGGGGTGTCGCTGCGCCCGGTGGCCTCGGTGGGGGTCGTCGGGTCGGGGACGATGGCGACCGGCATCATCGAGGTCTTCGCCAAGGCCGGCTACGCCGTGACCTTCGTGGCCCGCTCCGAGGAGAAGGTCGCCGGCGTGCTCACCGCCCTCGGTCGCAGCTGCGCCCGCGCGGTCGAGAAGGGCCGGATGGAGCAGGATGCCGCCGACGCGCTGCTCGGGCGGGTCGCCGGGGCGACAGGGCGCGAGGCCCTGGCCGACGTCGACCTGGTCGTCGAGGCGATCGCCGAGGACCTGGCCGTCAAGCAGCAGCTCTTCCGCGACCTCGACCGGATCTGCAAGCCGGGCGCCATCCTCGCCACCACCACGTCGTCGCTGCCGATCATCGACTGCGCCAAGGTCACCGACCGGCCGCAGGACGTCATCGGGATGCACTTCTTCAACCCGGCGCAGATCATGAAGCTGGTCGAGGTCGTGCACACCGTGTCGACCTCGCCGGACGTCACCGCCACGGTGCAGGACCTCTGCGCCACGGTCGACAAGGTGGCCGTGACCTGCGGTGACCGCTCCGGCTTCATCGTCAACGCGCTGCTCTTCCCGTACCTCAACGACGCCGTGCGGATGCTCGAGGCCAACTACGCCACCGCCGACGACATCGACACCGCGATGAAGACCGGCTGCGGCCTGCCGATGGGCCCCTTCGAGCTGCTCGACGTCGTGGGCCTCGACGTCTCGCTGGCGATCGAGCGCGAGCTCTACACCGAGTTCCGCGAGCCGGGCTACGCGCCGGCGCCGCTGCTCGAGCACCTGGTGACCGCCGGCTA
>DASSQL010000363.1:0-3283 GCA_035702525.1 Ornithinibacter sp.
GCCCAGTTCGAGCACACCATCCTCGTCACCGACCACGGTCCCGAGATCCTCACCCAGGGAGACGCAGCATGAGCACCGGACATCCCCTCGGCATCGACGTCGGCGGCAGCGGCATCAAGGGGGCCCCGGTCGACCTCGAGCAGGGAACCTTCGTCCACAAGCGGCTGCGCATCGACACGCCGGTCGAGTCGACCCCCGAAGCCGTGTGCGACGTGATCGCCCAGGTCGTCGACCACTTCGACGAGGTGCGCAGTGACTCGCCGATCGGGGTGACGATCCCCGGGGTGGTGCAGCACGGCGTCGTGAAGACCGCCGCCAACATCGACAAGGCCTGGATCGGATGCGAGATCGAGAAGCTGCTCGAGGACCGCCTCCAGCACGACGTCGTCGTCGTCAACGACGCCGACGCGGCGGGCGTCGGCGAGCTCGAGTTCGGCGCCGCCAAGGGCCATCAGGGCCTGGTGATCCTCACGACACTCGGGACCGGCATCGGCACGGCGATCTTCAACCGCGGTGTCCTGGTTCCGAACTCCGAGCTCGGCCACCTGGAGATCGACGGCGTCGACGCCGAGACCGTCGCGGCGTCCTCGATCAAGACCCGCGAGGACCTCAGCTACGAGGAGTGGGCCAAGCGCCTGCAGGTCTACTACCGGCACCTCGAGGACCTCCTCTGGCCCGACCTCATCGTCGTCGGTGGCGGGGTGTCGAAGGACTCCGACGAGTTCCTCCCGCTCCTCGACCTCCGGACGCCGATCATCCCCGCGGTCCTGAAGAACAAGGCGGGGATCATCGGCGCTGCCGTCCTCGCGTCCCGGGTCCAGGGCGAGCGGGGCCGGCACACCGTCTGAACCGATGGCCCCCGCGGGTCAGCGGTCGGCGAGGAACTCCGTCGCGCCGGCGCCGGCGAGGTCGTGGATGCGGGTGCTCGCCGACCCGAGCTGGCCGGCCTGGCTGAGGTACAGACCACGCCCGCGCGCCTGGAGCAGCCCGTCGTGCACCGGCACGGCGTGCGGCGCCGCGAGCCGCCGCAGGAACGCCGTCATGTCGCGGCTGCGCTGCCACGGCGCCTGGAGTGGGAAGGCGAGCACGTCGACCTCGCCCGGTTCGGCGTCGAGCGCGTCGCCGGGATGGAAGAACGACGGCTCGCCCTCGGCGTCGAGGCGCACCCCCACGTTCGTGATGCGCGGGATGTCGTCGTGGATGAGGGCGTGCTGCCGGCCGAACGGCGTCACGGTGACGGCACCGACCGTGGTGGCGGAGCCGTCGTGGGCGCGGGCGTCGACCCCGAGGCCGGCCAGCACGTCGAGGCTGCCCGGGTCGCAGAGCACGACGGCGTCCGGGTTGGCGGCGACCAGGGCCGGCAGCCGCTCGGGGTCGAGGTGGTCGGGGTGCTGGTGCGTCACGAGCACGGCCGACAGGTCGCGCACGTCGCCCAGGTCGTCGGCGAAGGTGCCGGGGTCGACGAGCAGCCGGGTGTCGGCCATCTCGACGAGGAGACAGGCGTGTCCGAGGTGGGTGATCCGCATCGCCCCACCGTATGCCGGGTCAGCCGACCGCGGGCTCGTTGCGGTCGTGTGCGCCCAGTGACGTCGAGGCACCGACGGCGTCGACGAGAGCCGCCGCGACGCGCAGGTCGCGGGGCAGCACGGTGACCCGCGCGGGTGGGTTCGGCAGGGCGAGGGCCCCCTCGCCGGCCAGGAACAGCGGCACCCGGTCGCCCAGTCGGGCGAGCGACGACAGCCTCGACTCGAACGCGGAACGGCGCACCCCGGCGAGCACGCAGGCGTCGGCCTCGAGGAAGCGCACGGCCTCGCCGACGGCGGACATCGGGGTGTTGGCCCCGAGGCTGACCACCCGCCAGGACCGGGCGTGCAGCATGGCGCCGAACAGCTCCAGGGGCAGGTCGTGCAGCTCGTGCGGCGGGCAGGCCAGCACGATGGTGCGCGCCTGGTCACCCTGTACGGGTACCCGCAGGTCGCCCAGCACCCCGCGGACGCTGCTGGAGACGAAGTGCTCGTGGAGCACCCCGAGGTCGCCGCGCTCCCAGCCCTGACCCACCTCGTGCAGCACGGGGATGACGACCTCGCTGACCGTGTCGTCGACCCCGCAGGTCAGCAGCGACTGCAGCAGCACGTCGCGCACCGTCAGGCCGTCGAGGTCGCGCACGGCGGCCATCACGGTGCGGCGGATGGCGTCGTGGTCGACGCCGTGGTCACTGGGCATGGGATCCTCTCAGGCCGGATGCAGCCACCCGGCTGAACGGTACGACATGCGTGGCGCCTCGCGGGAGCACTCGCGGCCCCCATACCCCCCGACGACCCGGTGAAGCACACGTGGCACACTCACCTCAGGCCCGCGTGCTCCGCTCAGGACGCGTGGGCCGAGCGCCCCGGGTCGAGGCTCGCCGTCTCCCCGGGGCGCGCCCCAAGGGGTCATGGCCTCCCGGCGTGACGCCCTGGACACTCAGCGGATCGGCAGCCGCCTCACGGACGGCGTTCAGGCTGCTCGGCCAGAGTCGTCGACGGACCCACCCACTCGGCCCCCCCAAGGGTGCGTGGGTCAAGCGTCCCGGGTCGAGGCCCTGCGGCCTCCCCGGGACGCGCCCTGCCCGGGTGTGGTGGACGAGTCGGGCTGTTGCCCGGGATATCCGTCCGCGTATCCACCACCGACCAGAACCCCCGACGCCAGCACCGCGCCATCCGGACCGCCCTCGGGCCGACCCGGACAGTTGGTTCACCGGTCGAGCCCCGGGTGGCAGCACCGACGGCCGGCGGCGTGGGGGTCCGCTTCCTCACAGAAGGCCTCACGTTCCGCTCCGCCGAGCGGGCACCCCCGCTCGCCGTGTCCGGCTCCAGCTGATGGGCGCCTTCGCCCAGCTCGAGCAAGCCCTCATCCACGACCGGCAACACGAGGGCATCGCGACCGCCAAGGCCTCATGGCGTCTACCGGGGCCGAGCACGACGACTCACACCGGAGCGGGTGGATGAGGCGCGAGGGCGGCCATCCGAGAGGGGGTGCCGAAGGCGGTAGACGACAGCCACCGCTTGGAGGACCGTTGGGAGTTCAGGCGGGCTTGAAAGGGAACACCGCGGTCGGCCGACCAGCACCAGGAAGGCGCAGTACAGATCCTGAGGAGCTGAGGGATGGAACCCTTCGTCGATGACGCGAACCTCGACCCGATCGTCCGGATTCAGAGCTGGTCGAAGCCTGTCGTGGACCAGACACCCACAGTCCACCTGCCCCTCACGCTGTCCTTCAGCCGAGTTGAGCGAACCGCCGCTGT
>DASSQL010000364.1:0-8521 GCA_035702525.1 Ornithinibacter sp.
CGACCTCGACCCGTTCGAGCACCTGCGTGAGGTCGGCCAGGGCGCTGCGGATCTGGCCCAGTGTCAGGGTCGACCACCGCGCCAGGTCCCGTTCGGATGCCGGGCCGTGCCCGCCGATGAACCGTCGGGTCAGCTCGCGGCGAGCGTCGTCGTCGGCCAGGTCGTCGGTCGGCGCGGGCGGCACGACCTCGTCGACGAGCACGTAGGTGTGCTCGGTTCCGCGCGGCGGTCCGGAGCAGATGAGCGCGCGCACCTCCGCGATGATCAGCAGGTGCGCCAGGTGCTGCACGGCGGTCGGCAGGCCGGCGGCGTCGAACGCGACCCGGATGTCCTTGCGGGTGTGCGGAGTCGGCCCGGCGAGTACCGACTCGAGCACCCTCAGTGCCGAGGCGACCACGTCATCGGTCAGCCCCAGCCGGAGGTTGACTCCGGCCATCCCGCGCTCGACGCGCGGCCCGGTGACCCGCTGCATCCAGCGCAGGTCGTCGGGCGCGAGCAGGTGCCAGGTGGGGCGCAGCACGTGGGTGCGCACCCAGCCACCGGACGCCTGCTCGGCGAGCACGTCGGAGTACGTCGTGCCGGGGCGCATCCGCATGCCGAGCGACCAGGCGGCCAGCGGTGCGTCCTGCGACTGGACGCACCCGAGCAGCCGCACGACGTCGGCCCCGTGCCGCAGGCCGGCGGACGAGAGCCGCTGCGTGGCGAGCCGCCGGCGGTGGATTCGCTCGAGGGGGTGGGCTGGCACGGGCACATCCTCGCACCGGTGCAGGACCGTCCCAGTCCGCCATCGTCGACGGCCACCACGGCCTCCACCGGGTGTGCGAGAGCGCCCCCCATCTGCGGTGGGCCGAACGGATGACGCTCGCATCGACCGTCGGGGCACACCTGGCCACCGGTCGGCCCGACGCGGGGCGATGTCCTTGGATCTGTTGCACCTCCGGCGCAGAGTGACTGCATGAGGACTCGCCGTCGGCGCACCGCTCGCCTCAGCCACCACCCGGTCGTTCATTGCGAAAGTCTGGGCAAGTGGCAGTGGCAGTGCGGGTGTGGCGCGCGCGGGTCCTCGTTCCCAAGTGGCTGGCAGGGAGCGCTGACGGCAGCGCTGGTCCATCAAAGCCAGGTACCAGGGGAGTAGACGTGCGGTCCGGGGGCAACAGAGGGCTCCCGGGCCGTACGTCGTCGTAGGCACCGCCGCTCCCTCTCGCCGAGTGGCGGAACCCACGGCGACGCACTGAGCGCGGGGCCACGCGCCCGCAGGCAGCGAGGCCCCGCGCCAGGACGTTCCGCGCGCCCCGACCTTTCGGACCGATCGCCGCCGGTCGTTCGCCGCGTCGCAGCCGCACCGCCCTCCTCGCGGTTCCCGGGAACAGATCCCTTGCATCTGCACGTTGTGCAGTGATGTAATTAAGTAATCACTGCAAGGAGAGAATCATGCGACACCCCCACACACCCCATCACCACGAGTCCCCGACCGACGACGACCTCACCCCCCGCGGTGGCGGTCCCCGCGGCGGGCGCGGCCCCGGCCGTGGCCCGCGCGGCGGCCGACCCGGCCCCGGTGGCGGCCCGGGCGGACGCTTCGGCCGAGCCGGCGGCTGGCAGCAGGGCGACCTGCCCAACGCCGACGACGCCCAGAAGTGGTTCGCCGGGCGGCTGCCCGACGGCTGGTTCGACGACGTCGACGTCACCGTCGACCGCGAGGAGATCACCGTCATCGGCACCCTCACCGGGGTCGACGCCGGAACCGACGCGGCCGAGGCCGAGGGGCGGATCAGCCGCTTCCGGGCCGAGACCCGCGAGCAGCGCATCGCGATCGCGCAGGAGGCACAGGGCCGCTACCAGCGCACCGTCTCCTGGGGCGCGCGGGTCGGTGACACCACCGCGCTGTTCACCCACCTCGCCGTACCGGTCATGACCCGGTTGCGCCAGCCCGAGCGGGCCGTGCTCGACACCCTCGTTGACGCCGGCGTCGCCCGGTCGCGCAGCGACGCCCTCGCCTGGTCGGTGCGGGTCGTCGGCGAGCACGCCGACACCTGGCTCGCCGAGCTGCGCGACAAGATGGCCGAGGTCGACAAGCTGCGCGCCAAGGGCCCCGAGCTCTGAGACCGGGGCACGGAGCACGCGGATGCCGTTCGCACCGACCGCGCCCTCCCACCGTCAGCGGCCCGTCACCTCCAGGAGGTGACGGGCCGCTTTCGTTGGCACTGGCTCGAGTTGGGTGCTCAGGTGGTTTCCCCGGGGGCCACCTGGGCACCCAGCTCGAGCCCGGGCCCAGTGGTCGGGCGCTGGTCCGGGCCCGTGGCGCCGTCCGGTTCCCGGTCCGCCGGGAGTAGGTTCGCGGGATGAGGGCCGCGGTCAGCACCAGGTACGGCCCACCCGACGTCGTCCGCGTCGTCGACGACGCCCCCGATCCCGAGGTCGGCCCCGACGACCTGCTCGTGCGGGTGCACGTGACCACGGTCAACCGCACCGACTGCGCCTACCGGCGGGCGTACCCGTTCTTCGTCCGTGCCATGACCGGATGGCGTGGGCCGAAGTTCCCCGTCTGGGGCACGGAGTACGCCGGTGTCGTCGAGCGGGTCGGCCCGCAGGTCACCCGGTTCGCCCCGGGCGACCGGGTCTTCGGCTATGCCGAGGGGCGCTTCGGTGCCCACGCCGAGCTGGTCTCGGTCGCCGAGTCCTCCTTCGTCGCACCGGTTCCCGACGGGGTCGACCTGCGCCACGCGGCCGCGGCGACCGAGGGGAGCCACTACGCCCTCAGCAGCATCCGCCGCGCGGGTGTGCGACCAGGGGGCCGGGCCCTCGTGCACGGCGCGACCGGCGCGATCGGGTCGGCGGCGGTGCAGCTGCTCGTCGACCAGGGCGTCGACGTCATCGCGACCGCCCCCTCCGCCCACGTCGAGCTGGTGCGTGGCCTGGGTGCCCGGCGGGTGGTCGACTTCGAGGTCGAGGACTTCACCGCCATCGACGAGACCGTCGACGTCGTGCTCGACCTCGTCGGCAAGAGCACCTTCGGGGCCAGCCGCGCGATCCTGGCGCCCGACGGGGTCTACGTGTCCAGCGACCTCGGGCCGTTCGCGCAGAACGTCGCGCTGCCCCTGGTGACCAGGCTCGGCCGCGGCCGCAGGGTCGTCTTCCCCTTCCCGATGACCACTCCGGAGGTGCTCGAGCACCTCCGCTCCCGGCTCGAGAGCGGGGCGTTCGCACCCCTGCTCGACCCCGCGACCTACCCGCTCGAGGACATCGTCGAGGCCTACCGGTACGTCGAGACCGGCCAGAAGATCGGCAACGTCGTCATCACCGTGAGCGACCCCTGACGCTCGCGGTCAGGCGGGGGTGAGGGTGCGGCGCATGACGAGGCGCGGCATCCGGCTGGCCACGGCATCCGTCGTGCCGACCACCGAGAAGCCGGCCTTCTCGAACATCGACCGGGTGCCGACGAACGCCATCGTCGTGTCCATCCGGCCGGGCGGGTCGACCGGGTGCGCCTCGACGGCCGGCGCCCCGTGGGAGGCGGCGTACTCGACCGCGCCCTCGAGCAGGTGCCCGACCACCCCCTGGCGCCGGTGCCCGCCGCGCACCACGATGCAGATGATGCTCCAGACCGGCAGGTCGTCGGTCGGCAGGATCAGCTTGGAGTGCACGAGGCGCGGGATCTCCGAACGTGGCCCGATGTTGCACCAGCCGACGGGAACCCCGTCGAGGTAGGTGACGACCCCCGGCGGGTGCTCGCGCTCGCACAGCGCCCGCATCGCCTTCTCGCGGTCGTCGGGCCCGTCGCCGCCGAGCTCGCGGATGTCGGTAGCGCGCAGCCGGTGCGACAGGCACCAGCACGAGTAGGCCCGCCGGCTGGGGTTGACGATGTCGGCGAAGTCGTCGAACCGGTCGGGCGTGACCGGGTGGGTCTCCCACGTCTGCTCGGTGGTCATGCCGAGAGCGTTGCACCTCGCGGCGACATCGTGGCGATCTCGGCCAGCACGGCCGCGGCATCCCATGCTCCCGGGTCCGTGGTGTCGGGCCACTGCTCGACCTGCTCACGCGCCCAGCGTGCCCAGCGCGCCGTCGCCTCCTCCTGCTCGCGGAACAACCGCAGCCCGATGGCGCTGAGGTGCTCGCGCTCGGGGAAGGCCGGCGGTCGGGTGGCGGCGAGACCGGCGATCTCGTCGACGCGTTCGGTGGCCTGCGCCTCGATGCGCTCGATCGTGGCGAGCAGCTGCGGCCGCGACCCGGCATCGGAGAAGAAGACCTTGACCATGCCCTCGAACTCGGTGGTCGGGGGAGCGAACGGCTCGCCGAGCCAGTCGCGCAGGGCAGCCCGACCGGCCTCCGTGATGGTGTAGACGGTGCGCCCCCGCTTGCCGGTGTGCTCGCGGGTGGCCGTGGCCAGGCCGTCGTCGGCCAGTCGCTTCGGCTCGTCGTAGAGCTTGCGCTCGGCGCGCGGCCAGAACCACCGCAGGCTGCGCTGCACCTGCTTGGCGAGCTCGTAGGTGGTCCACGGCCGGATCGCGAGCAGGCCGAGCACGGCGTAGGACGTGGTCGTGCGGTCACGGGGCATGACAGCACCCTGACATAGTGCCCAGGGCAGTGTCTATCCTTCTCAAATACTGCACAGGGCAGTATCTGAGAGGAGGCCACCCCCGTGACCATCGACACCACCGCGACCACCCACCCCCTCGCCCACTCGGACACCGGGAGCGGTGAGCCCGTGCTGCTGTTCCTGCCCGGCTGGTGCGGCGACCGCAGCGTGTTCGACGGGCTGGTGGCCCGGCTCGGCGCCGGTCGCCGCGCTCTCGCCGTCGACCTGCCCGAGCACGGGGAGTCGCCGCGAACGGGCGTCGACTTCACCACCACGCAGGTCGTCGACGCCGCCATCGCGCTGGTCGACTCCCTCGGCATCGACCGGGTCGTGCCCGTCGCCCTCTCGCACGCGGGCTGGGTGGCCATCGAGCTGCGCGGCCGGCTGGGGGCCGCGCGGGTGCCCGGCGTCGTGCTGCTCGACTGGATGGTGCTCGGCACGCCCCCTGGCTTCGACGACGCCCTCGCCGGCCTCCAGGACGACACCGCCTGGCCCGGCGTGCGTGCCGCCCTCTTCGGCATGTGGACCGAGGGGGTCGACGAGCCCGCGGTGCACGAATACGTTGCCTCCATGGGTGAGTACGGGGCGGGGTACTGGCAGCGGGCCGGCCGCGAGATCTCCGCGGGGTTCGCGGCGAACGGGGCGCCGCTGGCAGCGCTCGACGAGCTGGCCGAGCCGTGCGCGACGCTGCACCTGTACGCGCAGCCGGCGGCCGCCGACGTGCTCGCCGCCCAGCAGGCCTTCGCTGCCACCCACCCGTGGTTCGAGGTCCACCGGCTCGACGCCCGCAGCCACTTCCCGATGTTCGAGGTGCCCGACGAGATGTCCGCCCGGATCGAGGAGTTCGCATGTCGGCTGCACTGAGCGCCGATGGCGGGCGGCCTCGGCTCGTGGTCGTCGTCGCCCACCCCGACGACGAGACCTTCGGTACCGGGTCGGTGCTGCTGCACGCCGCCGCGGCCGGTATGGAGACCACCGTCGTCTGCGCCACCCGCGGCGAGGCCGGCGAGATCACCCCCGGCAGCGGCGTCGAACCGGCCGACCTCGCGGCCGTCCGCGAGAGCGAGCTGCGCAGGGCCGCAACGGTTCTCGGCGTCAGCCGGGTCGAGGTGCTCGACTTCCGCGACTCCGACATGAGCGGTCACGCCGATGCCTCCACCCTGGTCGGTGCCGACCAGGACGCCGTTCGGGATGCCGTACGCGCCCTCCTCGACGACGTGCGCCCCGACGTCGTGGTCACCCTCGACGCCGGCGACGGTCACCGCGACCACGCCGCGATCCGCGACGCGACGATGGCTGCCGTCGACGCGGCCGGGCTGGCCTCGACGCGGGTCTACCTGCACTGCCTGCCCACCTCGGTCATGGACCGCTGGGTCGAGCACATGAGGCGCACCGACCCGTCGTGGGCGCACCTCGAGCTCGGCGCGCTCGGCACCCCCGACGAGCAGGTGACCACCGAGATCGACACCCGCCGGTTCCTCGACCAGCGGGTGGCCGCGATGGCCGAGCACCGCTCCCAGCGCTCGCCGTTCGAGGGTCTGCCGCAGGAGCTGTTCGAGGCGTTCCTCACCCGCGAGCACCTGATCCGGGTGCGCCCGGTCTGGCCCGGCGGCGCACTGGAGACCGACCTCGTCGAGCCGGTGACGGCGCCCGCCTGACCTGACCACCCGGCATCCAGCTGACCCCGCCCCTAACGGCATCCGACTGGATCGGAAGCCCGGGTGTCACACGGCGGGGTCGAGCGGTGTCTGGAGGGGTGGACGGCCACCCGGGCCGCCCACGACACCAGGAGGACCACCGTGCCCAGCACCTTCCGCATCCCCAAGGCCACGATGAGCGGCCCCTACGCCGCCGTGCTCAAGGCCTACGCCCGCCGCACCTGGGGCGAGGTGCCCGACACCGCCTACGTCGTCTGGCACCACAAGCAGGTCATGAGCGCCGTGCTCGGCTTCGAGCGCAAGGTGGCCAAGTGGGACGCCCTCGACAAGCACCTGGCGAGCTTCGCCCAGATCGCCAGCGCGGCGGTCATCGGCTGCAGCTGGTGCACGGACTTCGGCTACTACCTGGCCCACGACGAGGGGCTCGACGAGGCCAAGGTGCGTGAGGTGCCCCGCTGGCGCGAGAGCGACGTGTTCACCCCGATCGAGCGCGACGTCATGGAGTACGCCGAGGCGATGAGCGCCACCCCCTGCGCCGTCGACGACGAGCTCAGCCGCCGCCTCCAGGAGGCCCTCGGCGTCAAGGCCGTCGTCGAGCTCACCCAGCTCGTCGCGCTCGAGAACATGCGCTCCCGGTTCAACAGCGCCGCCGGGCTGCAGTCGCAGGGCTACTCCGACGTCTGCGAGCTGCCGCTGGCCGTACCCTCGCACGCATGACCGAGGGTCCCGACGCGACAGAGTTCGAGGCGCTGCGGCCGCTGCTCTTCACGGTGGCCTACGAGATGCTCGAGGTCGCCGCCGACGCCGAGGACGTCGTGCAGGAGGCCTGGCTCCGCTGGTCGCGCGTCGACCCCACGACGGTCCGCGACCACCGCGCGTACCTGGTGCGCATCGTCATCCGGCTGTCGCTCAACCGTTTCCGCACGGTCAGCCGCCAGCGCGAGACCTACGTCGGCCCGTGGCTGCCCGAGCCGCTGCTCACCGTCAAGGACGTCGCGGATGACGTGGAGCTCGCCGACAGCGTGTCGACCGCCATGCTGCTCGTGCTTCAGACCCTCACCCCGGTCGAGCGCGCCGTGTTCGTGCTGCGTGAGGTGTTCGACGTGCCCTACGACGAGATCGCCGAGGGGGTCGACCGCACGCCGGCCGCGGTGCGGCAGATCGCCCACCGGGCCCGCGAGCACGTCGCCGCCCGCCGTCCCAGGCAGCGCGTCGACCGCTCCGAGCACGCCGCCGTGCTCGAGCGCTTCCGCGTCGCCGCCGACACCGGCGACCTCCAGGCGCTCGTCGACGTGCTCTCGCCCGACGTCGTGCTCGTCACCGACGGCGGGGGAGTGCGCAAGGCCGCGCTGCGCCCCATCCTCGGCCGCGACAAGGTGCTGCGCTTCCTGGCCGCCGTCACGCCCCAGGACGTCGACGTCGAGCTGCGGGTCGAGTCGGTCGGTGGCCGGCCCGGACTGGTCGCGGTCACCGACGGGGTGGTCGACAGCGTGATCACCATCGACGCCGTCGACGGCGTGGTCGCCTCGCTCTACTTCGTGCGCAACCCCGACAAGCTGACCCGGCTCGGCGACGAGGTGCGGCTCGCCCGCTGACCCACGCCACCGGCACACCCCCGCCGTAGGGTCGTCGGGTGCGCATCGTCAGCCTCATCCCGTCGGCCACCGAGATCCTCTTCGCGGTGGGGGCGGGTGACGACGTCGTCGGGGTGACCTTCGAGTGCGACCACCCGGCGCAGGCCCGCGAACGGCGGGTCGTGTCGTCGACCACGCTGCCCGAGGGGCTGACCCCGCGCGAGATCGACGACGCCGTGGCGCGGGCGGTGGCCGCGGGGGAGGACCTCTACCGCCTCGACGCGAACGCGCTGACCGACCTCGATGCCGACCTCGTCGTCACCCAGGACCTCTGCGCGGTCTGTGCCGTCGACGTCACCGCCGTCGACGACGCCCTGGCGCACCTCGGCTGCACCGCCGACGTGCTCACCGTCGACCCGCACAGCCTCGACGACGTGCTCGACTCGGTGGTGGCGGTCGGTCGCGCGACCGGCCACGAGGGCGGCGCGCTCACCCTGGTCGCGTCGCTGCGCGAGCGGCTGGATGCCGTGCGCACCCGGGTCGCCGGACGCGAACGTCCGCGGGTGGTCGTGCTCGAGTGGACCGACCCGCCCTACGCGCCGGGTCACTGGATCCCGGAGATGGTGACGGCGGCCGGCGGAGAGCCGGTGCTCGGTGCGGCCGGCGAGAAGTCGGTGCGCGTCACCTGGGACACCGTGCACGCCGCCCGCCCG
>DASSQL010000365.1:0-5669 GCA_035702525.1 Ornithinibacter sp.
CGCGTGACCACCCCGTCCTGACGTGCCAACAGGTCGATCAGGTCTGGGGCGAACTCGGGCATGTCCGTAGCCTGTCCGCGGCGGGGCGGGCGTGGAACGGCGCGGCCGGGGCTGTGGACGGAGTCACCCGGTTGAGCGACCCTGTGGACGACGCCGCCACCCGGCCGGGGACCGCGCCGGTTACCGCGCCGTACTCGCTGGGATCACGACGAGTCCTGCGCGGTAACCCGCGAGGTGGTGTGCGGGCCGGCGCCGGTCAGTCGGTGACCAGCGGGACGAAGCGGTAGTGGCCGTGCTCGGTGACCCGCCGCCCGTCCGGGGCGTCGGCGTCGCGCTGCACCCGCAGCATCCGCCCGGCCACCGGCACCACGAGGATGCCGGTGGCGCCGAGCTGGGCGACCAGCTCCAGCGGGAGCCGGGTCGCCATGGCCGACACCAGCACCCGGTCGAAGGGCGCCTCGTCGGGTGCCCCGAGCACCCCGGTGACGGCGGCGCGGACCCGGGCCCACGGCATCCGGCGGGCCTCGACGTTGGCGGCACCGGTGACCACGAGGTCGGGCACCCGCTCGACCCCGAGCACCGAACCGGTCGGCCCGACCAGCTCGGCGAGCAGGGCGGTGGTCCAGCCCGACCCGGACCCGACGTCGAGCACCCGCTGGCCGGGCTGCACGTCGAGCAGCTCGAGCATCGCCTGCACGGTGCGCGGCTGGCTGTTCGTCTGGCCGTGGCCGATGTCGAGCGGGCCGTCGTAGGCGGCCCGGCGCACCTCGGATGCCGGCAGGAAGCGCTCGCGGGGGTGGGTCGCCATCGCGGCCCGCACGCGCCCCGCGGCGTCCACCCTCACCCCCGCAGGTCGGCCAGCGCCGTCTCGACGGCGCGGTGGAAGGTCGGGTAGGCGAACGGCATCCGGGCCAGGGTGGCCGTGGGGACGCGGGCGTGCACGGCGGTCGCGAGCATCGAGAGCACCTCGCCGCCCATCGGCCCGACCGAGGTGGCGCCGACGAGGTGCCCGGCTGCGCGGTCCTCGACGAGCTTGATCAGGCCCTCACCACCGGGGCCCGTGATCCAGCCGCGGGTCGACTCGGCGAGGGGGGCCAGGCCCACGGCGACGTCGAGGCCGGCGTCGCGGGCCTGCTGCTCGGTGAGGCCGACGGCCCCGACCTCCGGGTCGGTGAAGGTCACCCTCGGCACGGCGTGGTACTCGGCCTCGGGGGAGTCGTCGCGGTTCGTGATGTCTGCCAGCGCCACGTTCGCCTGGTACATCGACATGTGGGTGAAGGCGCCCTTGCCGACGATGTCGCCGATCGCCCACAGCTTGTCGCCGGCCCGCATCCGGGTGTCGGTGTCGACCGACCGGGCCGTGGGGTCGAGCCCGACCGTCTCGAGGCCGAGGTCGGAGATGTTGGGCCGGCGGCCGGCCGCGACGAGCAGCCGGTCGGCCGCCAGGTCGAGCGCGGTGCCGCCGGCATCGGTGAGCGACACCGTGAACCGGCCGTCGGCGTGGTGCACCGACCCGATCTTCGCGCCGGCGAGCACCTGGATGCCGTCGGCCGCCATCGCGCGCGCGACCACCTCCGAGGACTCCGGCTCCTCGAGCGCGAGGATGCGCGGTGCCGCCTCGACCAGCGAGACCGTCGTGCCGAAGCGCGCGAAGGCCTGGGCCAGCTCGGCCCCGATCGCCCCGCCGCCGATGACGACCATCGAGGCCGGCAGGTCGGGGGTGGCGAGCACGTCGCGGTTGGTCCAGAACGGGGCGTCGGCCAGGCCGTCGACGGGGGGCGCGGACGGCGAGGTGCCGGTGTTGAGCACCACCCCCCGCGAGGCGGCGTAGCGGGTGCCGCCCACCTCGACCACCCCGGTGTCGACGAGCCGCCCGTGCCCCCGCACGAACCGGACCCCTGCCTTCTCGAGGCGCTCGACGGCCACCGTGTCGTCCCAGTCGTCGGTGGCCTCGTCGCGGATGCGGGCGTGCACGGCGCCCCAGTCGGGGGTGACCTCGGCGGCGCCGGCGAGGGTGCCGACCCGGCGGGCGTCCGCGAGCAGGTTGGCGGCCCGGATCACCATCTTCGAGGGGATGCAGCCGTAGTAGGGGCACTCGCCGCCCACGAGGCGCTCGTCGATGCCGACGACGGTCAGGCCGGCCTTGGCCGCCTCGGTGGCGAGGTGCTCGCCACCGGGCCCGAGCCCGATGACGACGAGGTCCACGGCGGTGTCGGTGCTCATGGGCCCAGCCAAGCACGCGGGCGGGCCCCGCGGCGAGGGGTGTGCAGCGGGTTCGACACCGGTGGGTTCGTGCGCCGCACGGTTGTCGGTGCGGTGGAGTAGGACTGGGTACCGGGACGAGCCGACCCGAGCCGACCGAGCTGACCGACCCCCGTGAGCAGGAGGAGCCATGTACGCACCCGCACTCGACGACGAGTCCGCCACGCTCGTCGCCTACGTCGACCAGCAGCTCGAGGCGCTGCGTGCCGCGCCGTACGGCCTGACCGAGGAGCAGGCCCGCAGCACGCCGTGCCGCAGTGCGCTGTCGGTGGCCGGCCTGGTCAAGCACGTCACGCACGGCATGCGGGGCGTCATCCGGGTGCTCGCCTCGGCCGAACCCCCGGCGCTCGACCAGGCGGCGTTCACCGAGTACCTGGCCTCGTTCGCCCTCACCGACGACGAGAGCACCGAGAGCGTGCTGGCCGCGTTCGACGAGGTGCGGCCGCGCTATCTCGCGGCGCTCGCGGACGCCGACCCGGATGCCGAGCGCCTCGCGCCCCCGACGCCGTGGAACGGCATCACCGAGCCGCGGCCGATCCGGGCCCGCTACTACCTGGCGCACCAGGTGGAGGAGATGGCCCGCCACGCCGGCCACGCCGACATCCTGCGCGAGCAGGTCGACGGCCTGTCCGTGCCCGCACTCGTCATGACCCGGGCCGGGGTGCCGGCCAACCCGTTCTTCCAGCCCTACGTTCCCGGACCCGGCACGATCACCGCCTGACCGGGCGCTCGCGGCATCCGGTTCGTCGAGCAGTTTGGGGCACCGCCCACGGCGACCTACTCTTGTCGGATGCCCGGACAGTCCGTCTTCCGCCGGCTCGAGCCGCTGCTCGAGCAGGTCAGCAAGCCGATCCAGTACGTGGGCGGCGAGCTGAACTCCACCGTCAAGGAGTGGGACGTCGCCGGCGACGCCACCGTGCGCTGGGCGCTGATGTACCCCGACGCCTACGAGGTCGGCGTGCCGAACCAGGGCGTCATGATCCTGTACGAAGTGCTCAACGAGCGGGCCGACGCCCTGGCCGAGCGCACCTACGCCGTCTGGCCCGACCTCGAGGCCCTGATGCGCGAGCACGCGGTGCCCCAGTTCACCGTCGACGCCCACCGCCCGGTCGGCGACTTCGACCTGTTCGGGTTGTCCTTCTCCACCGAGCTCGGCTACACCAACATGCTCACCGCGCTCGACCTGGCCGGCATCCCGCTGCACGCCGTCGACCGCGACGACACCCACCCGATCGTGGTCGCCGGCGGCCACGCCGCGTTCAACCCCGAGACGATCGCCGACTTCGTCGACGCCGCCGTGGTCGGCGACGGCGAGGAGGCCGTGCTCGCCATCACCGACATCGTCGGTGCCTGGAAGCGCGAGGGGATGCCGGGTGGTCGCCGCGAGGTGCTGCTGCGCCTGGCCCGCACCGGCGGGGTCTACGTGCCCGCGTTCTACGACGTCAGCTACCTGCCCGACGGCCGCATCCAGCGGATCGCCCCCAGCCCGGACGCCCCCGGCGTGCCGTGGCGGGTGGCGAAGCACACCGTCATGGACCTCGACGCCTGGCCGTACCCGAAGCAGCCGCTGGTGCCGCTGGCCGAGTCGGTGCACGAGCGGATGTCGGTCGAGATCTTCCGGGGCTGCACCCGCGGCTGCCGGTTCTGCCAGGCCGGCATGATCACCCGCCCGGTGCGTGAGCGCAGCATCACCGGCATCGGCGAGATGGTCGAGCGCGGCCTGGCCGCAACGGGCTTCGAGGAGGTGGGGCTGCTCTCGCTGAGCTCGGCCGACCACTCCGAGATCGCCGACGTCGCGAAGGGGCTGGCCGACCGCTACGAGGGCACCAACACCGGGCTCTCGCTGCCGTCCACCCGGGTCGACGCCTTCAACATCGACCTCGCCAACGAGCTGACCCGCAACGGACGCCGCTCCGGCCTGACCTTCGCCCCCGAGGGCGGGTCCGAGCGCATCCGCAAGGTCATCAACAAGATGGTCAGCGAGGACGACCTGATCCGCACCGTCGCCGCCGCCTACGGCGCCGGCTGGCGTCAGGTGAAGCTCTACTTCATGTGCGGCCTGCCGACCGAGACCGACGACGACGTGCTCCAGATCGCCGAGCTCGCCAAGCGGGTCATCGACACCGGCCGCGAGGTCAGCGGCCGCCGCGACATCCGCTGCACGGTCTCCATCGGCGGGTTCGTGCCCAAGCCGCACACGCCGTTCCAGTGGGCCGCGCAGCTCGGCGCCGACGAGACCGACGCCCGGCTCGACAAGCTGCGCCAGGCGATCCGGTCCGACCGGCGCTACGGCTCGGCCATCGGGTTCCGCTACCACGACGGCAAGCCCGGCATCGTCGAGGGCCTGCTCTCGCGCGGTGACCGTCGCGTCGGCAAGGTCATCGAGGCGGTCTGGCGCGACGGCGGTCGGTTCGACGGCTGGTCGGAGCACTTCTCCTACGACCGCTGGATGGCGGCCGCCGAGCGCGAGCTGGCGCCGTTCGGCGTCGACGTCGCCTGGTACACCACGCGCGAGCGCGAGGAGTCCGAGGTGCTGGCCTGGGACCACATCGACTCCGGTCTCGACAAGGAGTGGCTCTGGCAGGACTGGCTCGACGCCCTCGACGAGACCGAGGTCGACGACTGCCGCTGGACCCCGTGCTTCGACTGCGGCGTCTGCCCGCAGATGGGCACCGAGATCGAGATCGGCCCCACCGGCAAGACCCTGCTGCCGCTGACCGTGCTCGGCGCGGGCCGTGGCGCGATGGCAGAGCACACCCACGCCTGACCGCGGACGGTGACCACGCGGCATCCGCCGTGTGTGTCGTCGCCCCCAATCCCCGGATGCCGTGCCCGCGCCGGTGACAGGATGAGGCCGTGGCCACGGCGAGCACGAGCAGCCATCGCCGGGCGCTGCTCATGGGTACCAGCTCCGGCCGGGACGCGATCCGGCGGATCAGCATCGCGGTGCTGGCCCTGTTCCTCGTCACGGTCATCGGCACGGTCGGCTACGTCGCGCTCGGCTTCGGCCCGCTCGACGCGCTCTACCAGACCGTCACCACGGTCGCGACGGTCGGTTTCCGTGAGGTGCAGCCCCTGACCCATGCCGGCCAGGTCTTCACCATGGTGCTCATCGTCCTCGGCGTGGGCACCGTGCTCTACAACCTCGGGGTGCTGGTCGAGGCCGTGACCGAGGGCCACCTGCGCGAGTACCTCTGGAGGAGCCGCATGGACCGTGACATCTCGCACCTGCGCGACCACGTGATCGTCTGCGGGCACGGTCGGGTCGGCCGCTCGGCCACCCGCCAGCTCGTCGACACCGGCCACTCGGTGGTCGTCGTCGACAGCGACCCGGCCAAGCTCGCGGGGCTCACCGAGCCGCACGTGCTCGGCGACGCGTCGCACGACGACACGCTGCACGAGGCCGG
>DASSQL010000366.1:0-7816 GCA_035702525.1 Ornithinibacter sp.
GCTGACCAGGTGCGACCACCGACGGCCGTGCGCCTCGGGGCGAGGCGGGTCGATGAGGATGGCCACCCCCAGAGCCTAGGGGCGCGGTCGGCTCCGGCCCGTCCCCCGGCTTCGGGGCCGTCTGCCGGGCTCGGGTCGACCTGCTGTGCTCGGGGCGACCTGCTGTGCTCGGGTTCCACCTGCTGTGCTCGGGTCCGCCTGCTGGGGTGGCGGCGCGGTGGCGCCACCACCCGGGCAGATCACCGCCACCCCGCGAGGTCGACCAGAGCAGGGCCGGTGACGCCGCGGGCCCGGGCGGGGATGCCGCGCGGGCACCGCCCGGCATCGCGAGCCTGTGGACAACCCTGAGCCGGTGTCCCCGGCCCGTCCTACGCTCTCGGCAGACGGGCACACCACGGCGGTGGGCCCACGACGAAGGGGGGCGCCGAGATGAGCGCACAGTTCCAGGTCGACACCGACCGCATCGCCGCGGCGGCCGGTGACGTCGCCCGCATCTCTGCCGAGATCGAGGGCCAGGTCGGCGTCATGCTGGCCCGGCTCACCGGCCTCCAGGACGCGTGGACCGGCACGGCTTCGGCCCAGTTCCAGGGCGTCGTGGCCGACTGGCGGGGCACCCAGCAGCAGGTGCGGGCGTCGCTCGACTCGATCGGCCGGGTGCTCGGTGCCGCCGGGTCGCAGTACGCCGAGGCCGAGGCGAGCGCCACCCGGATGTTCTCGTAGCGGGAGCGCGCCGACCGGCCTACTCGGTCGAGATCGCCCTGAGCACGTCGAGGCGGGCGGCGCGACGGCCCGGCCACAGGGCCGCCAGCACCCCGACCACCCCGGCCACGACCACGAACCCCACGAGCTGGGTCCCCGGCACCGCGAGGACGTCGAGCCCGTCGTCGGCCAGCGAGCGCTGCAGCGCCAGCGCGAACGCCAGGCCCACGACGACTCCGAGCACCGCGCCGAGCAGGGCGATCGCCACCGCCTCCAGCCGCAGCATGGTGCGCAGCTGGCGTCGGCTGAGGCCGACGGCGCGCAGCAGGCCGATCTCACGGATCCGCTCGATCACCGACAGGGCGAGGGTGTTGACGATGCCCAGCACCGCGATGACGACGGCCAGGCCGAGCAGGGCGTAGACGATGAAGAGCAGCCGGTCGATCGGCTGGCGCTGCTCGGCGGCGAACTCGGCCTGGTCGTTGACGTTCACCGTGGGCAGGTCCTTGACCACCGCGTCGAGACCGGCCGACAGGGCCGCCCGGTCGGTACCGGGCTGCGCGGTGACGTAGACCGTGCGGTCGGTCGGCGGCACCCCGATGGCGTCGAACCCCTTCAACGACATCGTGAGGTCCGAGCCGAGCACGCTGTCGGGCGCGTAGGTGGCGACGACGGTGGCCTGGGACTCCTCGCCGGCGTAGCCGATCGTGACCTTCGACCCGACGGCGAGCCCCTTGTCGCGCGCGAAGGTGTCCGAGAGCGCTGCCGACGTCGCGTCGAGCGCCGACAGCGAGCCGGTGGTGACCTGGGGGTTGGCGACGGCCGTGATGCTCGCGGGGTCGACCGCGGTGGCGAAGTCACGGTCGCCGTCGACCTGGAGCAGGGCCCCGCGCACCTGGGCGACGGCGGCGACTCCGGGCACCTGCTCGATGTCGCGAGCCACGGTGCTCGAGAACGGTTGTCCCACAGGGTTGGTCACGACGTAGTCGGCGATGATGTCTTCTGCCAGCGTCTTGTCGAGGCTGGCCTTGGCCGAGGCCCCGAGCACCGCCATCATCGTCACGAGCGAGACGCCGATCATCAGGGCGGAGGCGGTGGCTGCGGTGCGGCGAGGGTTGCGCAGGGTGTTCTGCTCGGCCATCAGGCCGACCGCCCCGAAGCCCCGGCGGTAGAGCCAGCCGAGCCCCGCCAGCACCGGCCGGCCGAGCACGGGGCTGAGCAGGGCGGTACCGACGAGCACCCCGAACGCGCCGGCCCCGAGCACGTACGTGGGCTCGGAGCCGACGCCGAGCAGCCCGGCGGTCATCCCCGCGATGCCGACGGCGAGCAGCAGCGCGCCCATGGTGAGCCGCCACTTCAGGCCGCTCTCGGCGAGCGCCACGTCGTCGCGCATCGCGGCGACGGGGGGCACCCGGCCGGCCCGTCGCGCCGGAAGGTACGCGGCGGCCAGGGTGACGAGCACCCCGACGACGAGGCTCACGACCACCGTTCGCGGCTCCAGCACCAGTGCGTTCTTGCTGAGGTCGAGCCCGAACCGCCCGAAGACCTCCTTGATGCCGATGGCGAGCAGCACCCCGAGGCCGACCCCGACCGCCGACCCGACGAAGCCCACCAGGCCCGCCTCGAGCAGCACCGAGCGCGCCACCTGCCGCCGGCTCGCGCCGATGGCCCGCAGCAGGGCCAGCTCGCGGCTGCGCTGGGCCACGAGGATCGAGAAGGTGTTGACGATGAGGAACGCGCCGACCGTCAGGGCGATGCCCGCGAAGACGAGGAGGAAGGTCGTGACGAACGACAGCGCGTCGTCGATCCGGCTGGCCGCGCGGGCGGCCGTGGCGTCACCCGTCGCCGCCTGGGTGTCCTTCGGGAGCACCTTGGTGACGGCCGACAACAGCTGCGCCTGGCTGGTGCCGGGGGCCGCGGTCACCCACACCTGCGAGAAGGCGTCGTCGCCCTGGAGGAAGAGGTCCTGGGCCTGCGCCGTGTCGAACATGACCACGCTCGCGCCGACCAGGGTGGACCCGCCGAACGACGCCGTGCCGACCAGGGTGGCCTCGAGGCGGGGCTGCTCGGTGGCGGTCACCAGGGGCACCTTGTCGCCCACGAGGTAGCCGGCCTTGCCCGCCGTCGTGTCGTCGAGAACGATCTCGCCCGTGGCGGCCGGCCAGCGGCCCCGCTCGAGGGTCGCGACGGGCACCCCGTTGGCCGCCGGCCCGGTGGTGTAGTTGACGGCGATGCCGGGCGGGCCCGAGCCGCCGATCAGCTTGCCGTCCTTGCCCACGACGAACGTGCCGAAGCTGGTGATCCGGCCGTCGGCGCGGGCCGCGCCGGGCACCGCGGCCAGCTTGTCGACCAGCGAGGCCGGCACGCTGCGCGACCCCGAGGTGCCACCGCCGAAGCCGCCGCCGCTGTCGGCCGAGGTGCCCGGGCGCACGATGACGTCGCCCACGGCACCGCTGGTCAGCCCGGTGAAGGCCTGGCCCAGGGTGTCGGTGAAGACGTACGAGCCCGACACGAAGGCCACGCCCAGGATGACGGCGAAGGCGCTGAGGAAGAGGCGGAGCTTGCGCGCGAAGACACTGCGCCAGGTGGCTCGCAGCACGGGTCAACCCCCGGCGGGCTGGTCGAGCCGGGCCATCGCCGCGAGCACGCGCTCGGGCGTGGGGGAACGCAGCTCCTCGACGACCCGGCCGTCGGCGAGGAACACCACCCGGTCGGTCCAGCTCGCGGCGCCCGGGTCGTGGGTCACCATGACCACGGTCTGCCCGTGGGTGTCGACCACCCGGCGCAGGAAACCGAGCACCTCGGCACCGGACGTCGAGTCGAGGTTGCCGGTGGGCTCGTCGGCGAAGACCACGTCGGGGCGCCCCACGAGGGCCCGGGCACAGGCCACCCGCTGCTGCTGGCCGCCGGAGAGCTCGCTCGGCCGGTGGCCCAGCCGGTCGCGCAGGCCGACCGTGTCGATGACCTCGTCGAACCAGGCCGGGTCGGGGCGCCGCCCCGCGATGGCCGCCGGCAGCTCGATGTTCTCGCGCGCGGTGAGGGTGGGCACCAGGTTGAAGGCCTGGAAGACGAAGCCGATGCGGTCTCGGCGCAGCTCGGTGAGGTGCCGCTCCTTGAGCGTGGTCAGGTCGACGTCGCCGAGGAAGACGTGCCCCGAGGTCGCGTCGTCGAGGCCCGCGGCGCAGTGCATGAGGGTCGACTTGCCCGACCCCGACTTGCCCATGATCGCGGTGAACTCGCCGGCGTACAGGTCCAGGGTGACGTCGTCGAGCGCGACGACGCGGGTCTCACCCGACCCGTAGACCTTGCTCAGGCCCTCGACGCGGGCGGCGGCCAGGCGCTCACTGGTCTCGCTGGCGGGCGCGTTGGTGAGCGTCATGGCGGTCCTTCGGTGCGGGCCGGGGTGCGGCCGGGCTGACGAGCCGGTGCCTTACCGCGCAACCGTCTCCTGCCCGCCCAACGCTAGGCGACGCCCCCGGTGTTCCGCTGCGGTGGTCAACCCTGAACCGACCCCGAGGTGACCCTGGCCGTCGCGGGCAGGGGGTCGAGGTGCGCGGCGTACACGCGCTCCAGCCGCGGGTGCCCCTCGTCGCCCTCGACGACGCCGGTGAACCAGTCCAGCGCGAGGTCGTTCGCCCCCACCGTGACGAGGGCGATGTTGTTGTCGAACCACGGGCCGTCGGTCACCGTCCACGGGTACGCCGGGCTCGGCACGGACGGCGACTTCTTGGCGATGAACCGCATCGGACGCACCAGCGACCTGGCGAACAGCGACATGACCATCCGCACGCCGCGCGGCATCGGGTTGCGGATCGGCGAGCACACCGCCTGCACCACCCGCGACTGCGCGCCGAGCCGGATCGGGTCGCTGACCTCGGCGAGGTACGAGTTGTGCACGTCGCCGGAGAGGAAGGTGACGGTCTGCGGCGCCGGGCCCCGCTCGCCGCGCGCCACCTCCATGACCAGCTCGAACAGCTCGTCGAAGCCCTCGTTGAAGGCCGCCCAGTGCTCGAGGTCGATGCTGCGCCGCAGCTGCTCGGCGGCCCGCGCGACCGTGCGCCCGTAGGCGCCCTGGGCCAGCGCCTCGTCCATCGCCTCGAAGTCGTGCAGCCCGGGGGGCAGCAGGAACGGCAGCGAGGTGCCGACGAACAGGTGCCGCACCCCGCCGCGCAGCACACCGTCGACCCAGCGCAGCTCGTCGGCGTCGAGCATCGAGCGACCGTCGGGTCGCAGCTCGCGGGCGGCCCGCGAGTCGATGACGACCAGCGCGCTGTCGCCGAGCGAGCGGGTGTAGCTCCACCGGTACGACGTCGGCTCGGCGTCCGCCCGGGCCGCGAGCGCGTCGACGGCCGCCGTCAGGTCGAGCTCGTCGGTGGCGCCGGAGGCCTCGTGCTCGACGACGTGGCGCCACACCTCCTCGCGCGCCAGCTCGGCCGGCGAGAGGTTGCCCAGGTGCTGGTGCAGCCAGTACGACCCGAGCCCGCTGACGATCCGCTCCTGCCACCACGTCGTCGCGCGGATCTCGCGTCGCCAGGACCACGAGGTGTTCCAGTCGTCGCGGATGTCGTGGTCGTCGAAGATCATCGCCGACGGCACGGTCGACAGCACCCAGCGGATCACCTCCTCGCTCCAGGCCAGCCGGTAGAGCTCGGCGTACTCGACGAAGTCCTTGATCTCCAGCCCCGGTGGCTCGTCGAGGCTGCGCCGGGCGGCCATGAACTCCTCGAGCTCCTCGTGCGGGGTGGTGTCGGCGTACACCTGGTCGCCGAGCAGCAGCAGCACGTCGGGCCAGGCCACCTCGGGGTCGTCGCGCAGCGCGAGGGCCAGGGTGCGCAAGGCGTCGACGCCGTGCGCCCGGTTGCCCTCGGCGTCGTGGGACCCGGTCGTGCGGCAGGTGCCGAACGCGAAGTAGGGCAAGCGGTCCGGGTGGAGCGTGCGGATGCGGCTGGGCGGCATCCCGGGAAGCGGCCAGACGGGCACGTCGTCGACCGACACGCTGTAGGTGTCGTCGGTCCCGGGCAGCAGCCCGTCGAGCACGACGAGGGCGTAGTGCGACCCGTGCACCGTCACCGTCGCGGCGCTCCAGGTACGGCCGGCGCGTTCGACGGTGACGCGGGCCGTGGATGCCGTGCGCACCCAGACGGTGGCCGACGTCTCGTCGACGTAGCGCAGCATCGGGCCGAGGACGAGCGGCTCGTCCACCGCGGGATCGGTCATGGGGCCATCCTGCCGTCGAGAGCCCGGTCGTGGCTGTGAGCGAGCCGGGTACGCGCTGGGTTCGACGCGAACCGCGCCCCGCCCGCTACCGTGGCCGCCATGGTGGGCGACGGTGGCGGCAGCACGAGCGGGCTGGACCAGCCGGAGGTGCGGGCCTGGCTGGCTCGCCTCGAGACCGAGGCGGCCGTGCTGCCCGAGGAACGGCGCATCGAGCTGCGCGCCAGCGTCGAGGACTACCTCGCCGACGCCGCGCGCGACGCCGGGCCCGATGCGGACAGGGCCGCCGAGCGAGCCATCGCCGAGCTCGGGTCACCGGCGGCGCTCGTCGCGGAGGCCGGCGGGTACGCCCTGTCCCCCGTCGACGCCCTCGATCCCGAGGCCGACGACGACGCCGTCACGGGCACCCCGTGGCTCGAGGTGGCCACGGTGACCCTGCTCGCGGCATCGGTCGTGCTGGCCCTCGTCACGGCGACCGAGGCGTTCGCGCCGGTGCCGTGGTTCGTCGGCACCCTGCTCGTGCTGCTCTCGCGCCGGTGGAGCGCCGGCGACAAGGCCCTGGCCGTGCTGGCCTTCGGCGTGCTGGGCGTGCCGCTGCTGCTGCTCGGACGCGACGAGCTGCCCACCGCGGCGAGCCTGGTCGTGTCCGTGGTGCTGGTCGCCTTCTGGGTGGCCGCCGCGGCACGGCTGCTGGTGCGCGCTCGCGCTCCCCGCGAGCAGGGGTTCGGCCTGCGGATGCCCTGAGGCGCGCGGCATGTCGTGACCGTGCGCCCGGCAGCCGGGACGGACGCCGCGAGGGCGGCCTCCCTGTCGGGAGACCGCCCTCGCGTGGTTCAGCCGGGTGGCCGAGGTGGTGAGCCTTCGCTCAGAACCCCATGCCGCCCATGTCGTCGCCACCGGGCATCGCCGGCGCGGACTTCTCCGGCTTGTCGGCGATGACGGCCTCGGTGGTGAGGAACAGCGCGGCGATCGACGCGGCGTTCTGCAGCGCGGAGCGCGTCACCTTGGCCGGGTCGATGATGCCGGCCGCGATGAGGTCGACGTACTCGCCGGTCGCGGCGTTGAGGCCCCAACCGGGCTCGAGGTGCGCGACCTTCTCCGCGACGACGCCACCCTCGAGGCCGGCGTTGATCGCGATCTGCTTGAGCGGGGCCTCGATCGCGACGCGCACGATGTTGGCACCGACCGCCTCCTCGCCCGTGAGGTCGAGCTTGGCGAACGCGACCTTGCCGGCCTGGATGAGCGCGACGCCGCCACCGGCGACGATGCCCTCCTCGACGGCCGCCTTGGCGTTGCGCACGGCGTCCTCGATGCGGTGCTTGCGCTCCTTGAGCTCGACCTCGGTGGCCGCACCCGCCTTGATGACGGCGACGCCGCCGGCGAGCTTGGCGAGGCGCTCCTGGAGCTTCTCGCGGTCGTAGTCGGAGTCCGACTTCTCGATCTCGGCGCGGATCTGGTTGACCCGACCGGTGATCTGGTCCTGGTCGCCCGCACCCTCGACGATGGTGGTCTCGTCCTTGGTGACGACGACCTTGCGGGCCTTGCCCAGCAGGTCGAGGTCGGCGGTGTCGAGCTTGAGCCCGACCTCCTCGGAGATGACCTGGCCACCGGTGAGGATGGCGATGTCGCCGAGCATGGCCTTGCGACGGTCACCGAAGCCGGGAGCCTTGACGGCGACCGACTTGAAGGTGCCGCGGATCTTGTTGACCACCAGGGTCGACAGGGCCTCGCCCTCGACGTCCTCGGAGATGATCAGCAGCGGCTTGCCGGACTGCATGACCTTCTCCAGCAGCGGGAGGAGGTCCTTGATCGAGCCGATCTTGGAGTTCGCGATGAGGACGTAGGGGTCCTCGAGCACGGCCTCCATGCGCTCGGCGTCGGTGACGAAGTAGTGGCTGATGTA
>DASSQL010000367.1:0-55238 GCA_035702525.1 Ornithinibacter sp.
CCACGCGCCACGGGCCACACCGGGGCGGAGCGGGCCCTGCGGCCCCACCAGCAGCCGGATGCCGGTCGCGACGCGGGTGCCGCACCCCCCGGTCCCGGCGTGGTCCGGTCCGGCCCCGCCGGCCCGAGCGCGGTCGCTGCAGCCGCAGCAGCCGGCGCGGCAGCCCAGGCCGACGGGCGCGACGACCTCGATGCGACCGCACGGCATCCGGCACCGCCCGCGCCGGCCCGACCGAAGCGCACCAACCCCGCCGACCGGCCGTGGCTCGACGTCGACGGCGAGCGCTACCCGCTGATGGGCGCGATCACCATCCTCGGCCGCGACGACAGCGCCGACATCATCCTCGACGACCCCGGCATCTCGCGGCGGCACAGCGAGCTGCGGGTCACCACCGACGGCCCGCACTTCGTGACCACGATCCGCGACCTCGGCTCGACGAACGGCACCTTCGTCAACGGCGAGCGGATCACCAGCGAGCACCTCGAGGACGGCGACCGGGTCACCGTCGGTCGCACCTCGATCACCTTCCGCGGGGGCCGGAGGTGACCCCGGCGTGCTGAGCGAGCTCACCCTGACCGTCATGCGGCTGGGGTTGCTGGTGCTGATGTGGTTCTTCGTCTTCGCGGTGGTGGGCGTGCTCCGCGGCGACCTCTACGGCACCCGCGTCAAGCGCCGGTCCGCCGGCGGCGGCGGCAAGAACGGCAAGGCCGCCGCGCGCGGCGCCGCGCCCGCACCCCCCAGCGCCGCGCGGCCGGAGAAGAAGAACCGGGCCGCACGCGGCCGCAAGGGCCCCACCAAGCTCACCGTCACGGCCGGGCCACTGGCCGGCACCACGCTGCCGCTGCGCCCTGCGGGCACCCTGATCGGCCGCAGCCCCGAGTGCGCCCTGGTGCTCGACGACGACTACGCGAGCGGCCGGCACGCGCGCATCTTCCAGGACGACGACGGCACGTGGAAGGTCGAGGACCTCCGCTCCACCAACGGCACCTTCCTCGGCGCGACGCGCCTCACCGAGCCACGCGAGGTGGCGGTCGGCAGCGTGCTGCGGATCGGCCAGACCGTCGTGGAGCTGCAGAGGTAACGGATGCCCTTCGCGTTCCACTACGCCGCCCGCTCGGACGTGGGCATGGTCCGGTCCAACAACGAGGACTCGGGGTATGCCGGCCCGCACCTGCTGGCCATGGCCGACGGCATGGGCGGCCACGCCGGCGGTGACGTCGCGAGCTCCACGGTGATCGGCGCCCTGGTGCGGCTCGACGGCGAGGCCCTCGGCGGCCGCGACGTCAGCCACGCCCTGCTCGACCGCATCCACCGCGCCAACACCGAGATCGGCGACCAGGTGCACGCCGACCCCAGCCTCGACGGCATGGGCACCACGCTCATCGCGATGCTCCGGGCCGGCGACAAGATCGTGCTCGCCCACATCGGCGACTCGCGCGCGTTCATGGTGCGCGACGGCGTGGTCACCCAGATCACCAAGGACCACTCGTTCGTGCAGAACCTCGTCGACGAGGGGCGGATCAGCCCCGACGAGGCGCAGACCCACCCGCAGCGCTCGCTCGTCACCCGGGTGCTCACCGGCGCCGACGACGACGAGCCCGACCTCGTCGTGCGCCAGGGCCGCATCGGCGACCGCTACGTCATCTCCTCCGACGGCCTCACCGACTACGTCGCGCGCGACACCATCCACGAGGTGCTCACGGCCACGGCCGACCCCGGCGAGACCGCCGACCGGCTGGTCGCCCTCGCGCTGCGGGCCGGGGCTCCCGACAACGTCACCGTCGTGGTCGGCGACCTCGTCGACATCGCCAGCCGGCCACCCACCCAGCCCCAGGTCGTCGGCGCCGCCGCCGCCCGCCAGACCGGCACCCGGCCGATCCCCACCACCCCGGCCGCCAAGGCCGCCGCGCTCACCGCGCAGGCCACCGCCGGGGCCGACACCGACGACGGGGTCACCCTGGCCGAGGAGGGGCCGCGCTCCGGGCGGGCCACCGTGCTGCGCCTGGCCGCGCTGCTCGTCGTGCTCGTCGTCGTGGTGGCCGGCAGCTCGTACGCCGTGTACGCGTGGTCCCAGCGCCAGTACTTCCTCGCCGCGCAGGACGGCGTGGTCGCCGTGTTCCGCGGCGTCGAGCAGAACCTCGGCCCGATCTCGCTGTCGAACCCCGAGTACGCCACGACGATCGCCATCGACGACCTCCCGTCCTCGTACCAGGACAGCCTGAAGCAGGGCATCGAGGTCGACGACCGCGCCGCCGCCGACGTCCGGGTCTCCGAGCTGCGGCTGCAGGCGCAGGCCTGCCGGTGGGCCCAGCTCAACGGCGAGGTGTGCCGCACCGTGCCGTCGACCTGGACCGTGCCGACCCCCACGCCCAGCCCCAGCACGTCGCCCACCACCAGCGCGTCACCGGGTGCCACGCCGGGCGGCACCCCGAGCATCGCGCCCACCGTGGCGCCCACCGTCCCCCCGGCTCCGGCCCCCGCGGCCACGAGCTCACCGGTGACCTCATGAGCATCGTGTCGTCGTTCACGCCGAAGAAGGGCCGCAACGTCGAGCTGGCCCTCGTCGTCGGCGCCGTGGCCATCGTGCTGCTCGCCTACCTCAACGTCGAGCTCGCCGCCACGGGCACCATCCCACCCGGCACGCTCACCCTGGTCGGCGGCTACCTCGCGCTGGCCATCGGCTTCCACCTCGTGCTGCGCTGGCGGGCCTCGTACGCCGACCCGCTGATGCTGCCGATCATCACCCTGCTCAACGGCCTGGGCCTGGTGATGATCCACCGCATCGACATCGCGCACGGCAAGTCGATCGCCGACGGGGTGGCCCTGCGCCAGCTGATGTGGACCGCCGTCGCCATGGTCGTCGCGGCGGTCGTGCTCGTCGTGCTGCGCGACCACCGGGTGCTGCGGCGCTACACCTACCTCGCCGGCGCCATCGGGTTCGGCCTCCTGCTGCTGCCGCTGCTCCCGGTCATCGGCACGTCGATCTACGGCTCGCGGATCTGGATCCAGATCGGCCCGTTCTCGTTCCAGCCCGGTGAGATCGCCAAGATCGCGCTCGCCATCTTCTTCGCCGGGTACCTCGTGCAGACCCGCGACGCGCTGTCCGTCGCCGGGCGCAAGGTGCTCGGCCTCACCCTGCCCCGGGCCCGCGACCTCGGCCCGATCCTCGTCGCCTGGCTGGCCAGCCTGGCCGTGCTGATCTTCGAGCGCGACCTCGGCTCCTCGCTGCTGTTCTTCGGCCTGTTCGTCGCGATGCTCTACGTCGCCACCGAGCGGGTGTCCTGGATCGTCATCGGCATGACGCTGTTCTGCGTCGGCGCCTACGTCGCCTACCTCGCCTTCGGCCACGTGCAGACCCGCGTGCTGCTCTGGCTCGACACGTTCAGCCCGGAGGCGCTGCAGGCCTCCGACCAGCTCGCCAAGGGCCTGATGGGGATGGCGTCCGGCGGCATGTTCGGCACCGGCCTGGGCCGGGGGCGCCCCGACCTCACCTACTTCGCGGAGTCCGACTTCATCATCCCGAGCTTCGGCGAGGAGATCGGGCTGATCGGCCTGTTCGCGATCTTCATGCTCTACGCCCTGCTGGTGCAGCGGGGCCTGCGCACCTCGCTCGGCACCCGTGACGGGTTCGGCAAGCTGCTCGCGGCCGGCCTGTCCTTCTCCGTGGCGCTGCAGTGCTTCGTCGTCGTCGGCGGCGTCACCCGGGTCATCCCGCTCACCGGCCTGACCATGCCGTTCCTGTCGTCCGGCGGCTCCTCGCTGCTCGCGAACTGGACGCTGGTCGCCATCCTGCTGCGCATCTCCGACCACGCCCGCCGCCCGCTCCCCGAGGTGAACGCGCCCAGCGCCGTCGCGGAGGCCCGCACCGAGGTGGTGAGGCTGCGATGAACGCCCCCGTCCGCCGCCTCTCGATCGTCGTGGCCGTGCTGTTCGCCTCGCTCCTGGTGTCGACCACGCTCATCCAGTACGTCTTCGCGGCCGACCTCAACGCCCGCCCCGACAACCGCCGAACCCTGCTGTCGACCTTCGCCCGCGAGCGCGGCGAGATCCTCGTCGGCCAGACCGCCGTCGCCAAGTCGGTGCCGGTCGACGACGAGTACAAGTACCAGCGGGTCTACGACGAGGGCAAGCTCTACGCCCACGTCACCGGCTCCTACTCGTTCTTCGGGGCCTCCGGCGGCCTCGAGCAGGCCGAGAACTCGCTGCTGTCCGGGTCGAGCGACAAGCTGTTCTACCGTCGGGTGTCCGACCTGTTCACCGGGCGGCGCGCGCAGGGCGCCAACGTCGAGACCACCCTCGACCCCAAGGTGCAGGCGGCCGCCGCCGACGGCCTCAAGGGCATCAAGGGTGCCGCGGTGGCGCTCGACCCGAAGAGCGGCGCGATCCTGGCGATGGTCAGCAACCCCACGTACGACCCCAACGACCTCGCCAGCCACGACCTGCGCGAGGTCGAGAAGAACTCCACCGCGCTGAACAAGGACCCCGGCAAGCCGCTGCTCAACCGCTCGATCAACGAGCTGTACCCGCCGGGCTCGGTCTTCAAGGTCGTCACGGCGGCCGCGGCGCTGTCGACGGGCGAGTACACCGAGAACTCGGTGCTCCCCGGCCCGGCGGTGCTCGACCTGCCCGACACCTCGGCCGACCTGCCCAACCACGACGACCGGGCCTGCTCGCCCAGCGGTGAGGTCACGATGACCGAGGCGCTGGCGGTGTCGTGCAACACGGCCTTCGCCTACCTCGGGATGCAGATCGGTGCCGACGCGCTGCAGTCGCAGGCCGCGAAGTTCGGCTTCGGCGACGCCCTCTCGGTACCGATGCGGGTCACCCCCAGCAGCGTCCCCGGCGAGCTGAACAAGCCGCAGCTGGCGCAGAGCTCGATCGGCCAGTACGACGTGCAGGTGACCCCGCTGCAGATGGCGATGGTCGCCTCCGGGGTCGCCAACCGCGGTGTCGTCATGAAGCCCTACCTCGTGGAGTCGGTCATCGGCTCCGACCTGTCGGTCATCGAGTCGGCCGACCCGCAGGAGCTCTCGCAGGCGGTGACCCCCGAGGTCGCCGCGCAGCTCACCCGGATGATGGAGGCCGTCGTCGAGGACGGCACCGGCACCAAGGCCCAGATCGACGGCGTCGCCGTCGCGGGTAAGACCGGCACCGCGCAGCACGGCGAGGGCCGCAAGGCGCACGCCTGGTTCATCTCGTTCGCCCCGGCGAACGACCCGAAGATCGCGGTCGCCGTCATCGCCGAGGACGGCGGTGTCGCGGGTAGCGAAGCCGGCGGCGGCACGGTCGCAGCCCCGATCGCCAAGCAGATGATGGAAGCACGGTTGAACCGATGAGGAGAGCACAGCATGCCTGAGGTCCCGAAGCTGCTCGGGGGGCGCTACGAAGTCGCTGAGCTCCTCGGTCGCGGTGGCATGGCGGAGGTGCACCGTGGCTACGACACCCGGTTGGGTCGCCAGGTCGCCATCAAGATGCTGCGCAGCGAGCTCGCCCGCGACAACACCTTCCTCGTCCGGTTCCGCCGCGAGGCCCAGTCCGCCGCCGGGCTGAACCACGCCTCCATCGTCGCGGTCTACGACCACGGTGAGGACGTGCTCACCGAGACCGGTGGCGCCCAGGTCAAGGTGCCCTACATCGTCATGGAGTTCGTCGACGGCAAGACCCTGCGCCAGGTCATCACCGAGCGCGGCACCGTCGGCGCCACCGAGGCGCTGCGCATCACCGAGGGCGTGCTCGACGCGCTCGGCTACAGCCACCGCAACGGCATCGTCCACCGCGACATCAAGCCCGCCAACGTGATGATCGCCCCCGACGGCTCGATCAAGGTGATGGACTTCGGCATCGCCCGGGCGATGGCCGACGCCAACGCCACGATGACCCAGACCTCGGCCGTGATCGGCACCGCGCAGTACCTCTCCCCGGAGCAGGCGCAGGGCCAGTCGGTCGACGAGCGCTCCGACCTCTACTCCACCGGCTGCATGCTCTTCGAGCTGCTCACCGGCCGGCCCCCGTTCCTCGGCGAGAGCCCGGTGTCGATCGCGTACCAGCACGTCGGCGAGCAGCCGATCCCCCCGTCGCGGCTCGTCGAGGGCATCTCGGAGGACCTGGATGCCGTCGTGCTCCACTCGCTCGCCAAGCCGCGCGACGCCCGCTACCAGAGCGCCGCCGAGTTCCGGGCCGACCTGCAGGCCGTGCGCCTCGGCCGCCCGATCAGCGACGCCGCCCGCGGCTCGGCCGCCGCCCTCGCCGGCGCGGGTGCGCTCGCCGCCGCGACGCAGGTGGTGCCCGCCCTCGGCGGGGAGCAGACCCAGGCGTACGCCCCGGCCCCGCTGCCCGCCGACCCGGGCACCGAGACCTTCCCGGGGCTGGGGGAGCCGGAGGAGAAGAAGCGCGGGGCAGGTGGCTGGATCGTGCTCACGCTCGTCGCCATCGCCGCGCTGGCCGCGCTGGCCTACGGGCTGTCGACGTACTTCGGCACCGACGAGACCCCCAAGGTCGCGGTGCCGCGCGTCGTCGGCGACCCCATCCAGACCGCTACCGCCAAGCTGGCCCAGGCCAAGCTCGTGGCCGACCCGGTGCGCCAGCCGAGCGACACCGTGCCCGCCGACACCGTGATCAGCCAGAACCCCACCGACGGCACCGAGGTCAACCCGAACAGCACGGTGCGCCTCTTCGTGTCGTCCGGCCCGTCCGCGGTGACCGTGCCCGACCTCAAGGGGCTGACCGTGCAGGAGGCCCAGAACCAGCTGAGCGACCAGGGGCTGGCGGTGGGCACCGTCACCGAGGTCGACGACCCGGACACCGAGGCCGGGAAGATCATCGACTCCAACCCGGGAGCGGGCACCTCGGTGGCGCCCGAGACCAAGATCAACGTGCGGGTCGGCACCGGGAAGGTCCCCGTGCCCAACGTCGTCGGCAAGTCGCAGAGGGAGGCGCAGACGATCATCGCCGGGGCCAACCTGCAGGTCGAGACGAAGTTCAAGGCGACCAACGACGTTCCCGAGGGCACCGTCATCTCGCAGAGCCCGAGCAAGGGCACGGTCGACATCGGCGGCACGATCAAGATCACCGTGGCGCAGAAGGCCGCACCGACCCTGACCCCCTCGACGGCGACCCCCACACCCACCCCGACGGACAGCTCGACCCCGTCGGTCCCGCCGAGCCCGTAGCGACCACGCCGGGTCAGCCGGCGGCGACCATCCGGGCGACGCCGGCGGCGTCGTGCACGAGCGGGCTCAGGCCCGCCGAGCGGGCGACGGCATCCGGCATCCCGCACAGCTGGAGCCAGTTGGCGAGCATCCGGTGGCCGCCGTGGGTGAGCACCGACTCCGGGTGGAACTGCACGCCGTGCAGCGGCAGGCTCGCGTGCCGCACGGCCATGATGATGCCGCTCTCGGTGCGGCCGTTGGCCAGCAGCTTTTCGGGCAGCGTGGCCGGCTCGATGGTCAGGGAGTGGTAGCGGGTCGCGGTGAACGGGTCGGGCGCGCCCTCGAGCACCCCGGTGCCGTCGTGGTGCACCTGCGAGGTCTTGCCGTGCAGCAGCTCGGGCGCCCGCCCCACGGTCGCGCCGAGCACGACCCCGAGCGCCTGGTGGCCGAGGCACACCCCGAGCATCGGCTGCTCCCGCTCGGCGCACGCCTCGATCATCGCCATCGAGACCCCGGCCTCCTCGGGCGTGCCGGGGCCGGGTGACACGAGCACCCCGTCGAACTCGGCACCGTCGGCCGGGGCGACCGCGTCGTTGCGCACGACCTCGCACTCGGCGCCGAGCTGCTCGAGGTAGCCGACGATCGTGAAGACGAAGCTGTCGTAGTTGTCGACGACGAGGATGCGGGTCATGGCGTCAATGGTGCACCGTCGCCGTCACGGGCCGACGGTCGAGTCCGTGAACGGCAGCAGCGGGCTCACCGCCGGGAACACCCAGGTGAAGCAGACGGCCACGACGAGCAGGGCCAACACGAGGCACTGCACGGCCTTGACCCAGCGCGGGCCGGGCAGGTGGCGCCACAACGCGGCATACACGGGTCAGCCCTTCGTCGGGGGAGTGAGCCAGCGGGACGGCACCCACTGGGCGCGCGGGATCGCCTCGACCAGGCGGCCGTGCACGACGAACCGCTGGGTGGCGCTGTACTTCGGGTGGCACGACGTCATCGTGATCAGCGCCTCGGTGGGGGTGCCCTTCGGGTCGCCGGGCACGGGGTCGATGACCTCGACGTCGCCGGGGCGCACGATCTCGCGCGAGGTCACCTCGTAGACGTACACCTCGGCCGCGGTCTCGACGACCACCCGGTCGCCGTCGACGAGCTGGTCGACGTCGTGGAAGGGACGCCCGTAGGTGGTGCGGTGCCCGGCGACAGCGAAGTTGCCGACCTGCCCCGGCCCCGCCGTGCCGACGTAGTGTCCGACGCCCAGGGCCAGCACGGGGCGGCCGGTTCCCTCGATGACCGGGCGCACGAAGTCGCTCCCGAAGCGCGGGATGCGCACGACCGCGAACGCGCCGTCCTTGCCGATCGCGGCGGGGATGCCGTTGTCGCCCACTGGTCCCGGGGTACCGCGGGCGAAGTCGTCCTCGAGGGTCTGCACGATCTGGGCCTGGGCCCGGTCGGCGACGACGTCGGTCCACCACAGCTGCCAGGCGGCGAAGAGCAGCAGCAGCACGCCCAAGGTCACGAGCAGCTCGCCGGACCAGCCGACGACGCGGCGCACCCTCACGAGGCGGGGACTACGGCGTGCTCCGGCACGATCGAGCCGCTGTAGGCCGGGAAGGTCTGCTGCCCGACGTTCTTCACGTCGTAGCCGAGCCCGACCGCGATCGACCAGTCACGCAGGTTGGCGACGGCCGGGTCGGTGTCGAGCGAGGCCCGCATGGCGTCACGGTCACCGATCGCGGTGATGACGTAGGGCGGTGAGTACACCCGCCCCTGCAGGATGAGGGTGTTGCCGACGCACCGCACGGCGCTGGTCGAGACCACCCGCTGGTCCTGGAGCATCATCGCCTCGGCGCCGCCCTTCCACAGCGCGTTGACGACCGACTGCACGTCCTGCTGGTGGATGACGTAGTCGTCGGGGTCGGCGCCGGCCGGCACCTCGCCCCCGGCGAGCTTGGCGTCGTCGAGGGTGACCCGCAGCGCCGGGCCGCGCACCCCGGTGCGGCCGGCCGCGGTGGCGATCTCGTTGGCCTGGCGCTCGAGCTTCTGGGTCTGCAGGTCGCCCGGGGCGAGCGCCGCGGTGGCCTCGTCGACCTGGCCCTGCAGGTCGTTGAGGTCGGAGGCCCGCGTCTCGTTGGTGCGGTTCTGGGCCCGGATCAGGTCGGGCAGCTGCGCCTGGTCGGTGCGCAGGTCCTCGCCCTGCGAGGCACGCACGCTGGAGGCGAACAGGGTGCCGGCGACGAGCGCCGCGACGGGCACCAGCCAGGGCCACGGGGAGGGACGGTTCACCCGTCCCGCGTGTGTGCCGGCCACCGTGACCACCTCCGTTCCTCTGACACCGTCTACGCTAGGCCAACACCATCAACGCCACGAGGAGACCGTTCGTGCCCGAGTCAAAGGGTCGCTCCAAACCCGCATACACCCCGCCGCGCACGGCGCAGAAGAACACGACGCCGAACGCGCGCTGGTTCGTGCCCGTCATGCTCGGCCTCATGGTGGTCGGCCTGCTCTGGGTCGTCACCTACTACATCTCCGGTTCCGCCCAGTACCCGGTGCCCGCCCTGGGCCGGTGGAACCTCGGTGTCGGCTTCGGCCTGATGCTCTCCGGCTTCCTGATGACCACCCGCTGGCGCTGAGCGAGCGTCCCACCCCGAAGTTATCCACAGGGGTTGTCCCCACTGGGGATGAATGACACGCGTGTAATCCACAGCCCCGGGCCTCAGCCGGCCAGGGCGTACTTCCCGAGGGTCAGCACGACGAGCACGATGAGGATGCCGCCCATCGAGACCCAGTGCACCCGGGTGTCGGGTGCGGGCTCCAGCGGGCCCCGGTTCCGGCCGGTGTAGGCGATCGCCGCGGCCACGGCCGCCCCGGTGAGCAGCCCACCGAGGTGGGCCTGCCAGGCGATGCCCGGGATGACGAACCCGATGACGGCGTTGACGCCGATGATCACGTACATGCCGGCCGACGACCGGCCGAGCCGGCGCTGCAGCACGAGGAACGCCCCGAACAGGCCGAACACGGCGCCGGAGGCACCCACCGCACCGGTGCGCCACATCCCGTAGTTACCGCCGGCGGCGTCGGCCACCGTCGTCGGCACCGAGAGCAGCAGGTACATGACCGAGCCGCCGAGGGCGCTGAGCAGGTAGATGGCGACGAACCGGGCCCGCCCGAGCATCGGCTCGAGGTAGCTGCCCATGACCCACAGCGCGTACATGTTGAACGCGATGTGGGTGATGCCGCCGTGGGCGAAGGCCGAGGTGAGGAAGCGCCACGGCTCGGACCGGCCCAGGATCGGCACGAAGGCGATCGTGTCCTGCAGGCCCGGCACGACGTACTGCGCGACGAAGACCACCAGGCAGATGCCGATCAGGGTCATCGTCGCGACGGGTCGCCCGTCGGTGACCGAGCCGCCGAAGACGGTGCGCGCCTGGCGCACCGTCTTCGCGCCCTCGGCCACGCAGTCGACGCACTGGATGCCGACCGCGGCCGGCCGCTGGCACTCCGGGCAGGTCGGCCTCATGCACCGCTGGCAGCGCACGTACGACTCTCGGTCGGGGTGCCGCGGGCACACGGGAACCGGCGCGACGGCATCCGGGTAGGACGGTTGCTCACTCACGCCGTGTACCCGTTCCTCGTCGCTGGGCCCGCGAGTGCGGGTCAGTCCTCGATCTCGACGCGCTCGATGACGACGTCGTCGAGCGGCTTGTCCATCGAGCCGGTGGGCACGGCGGCGATTGTGTCGACGACCTCGCGGCTCGGGCCGTCGGCGACCTCACCGAAGATGGTGTGCTTGCCGTTGAGCCACGAGGTGGCTCCGACGGTGATGAAGAACTGCGAGCCGTTGGTGCCCTTGCCCATCCGCTTGCCGGCGTTGGCCATGGCGAGCAGGTAGGGGCGGTCGAACTGCTTGTCGGGGTGGATCTCGTCGTCGAACGCGTAGCCCGGGCCACCCATGCCGCGACCGAGCGGGCAGCCGCCCTGGATCATGAAGCCGGGGATGATCCGGTGGAAGACCAGACCGTCGTAGAACTTGGTCGGGTTGGTGCGGCCGGCGTCGTCCTTGTACTGCTTGGTGCCGGTGGCGAGACCGGTGAAGTTGGCGACGGTCTTGGGGGCCTCGTTCGGGAACAGCTCGACGACGATGGGCCCGTGGTTGGTGTGCAGAGTTGCCTTCATGCCGTCGATCCTCTCATGTGCCGCGGGAGGTCCCGCCTCGTGATCCCGCCGACCCCGGAGCGCGTGGAACAGCGCAAACAGGGCAGGATGGGAGCAAGACCAACGTCCAACACGAGGAGGACACGTGTTCCGCACACCGAGCAGGACCGACCAGGCCAAGGACGCCGTGGCGGCCGGCGCCGAGAAGGTGACCGACGGCGCCCAGGTCGCCGTCGACAAGGCCGCTGAGCTCAAGGTGAAGGCCGGCGAGGCCGCGACCGCCACCGCCGCCGGTGCCGCCGTCGCCAAGGAGAAGGCGTCCGACGCCGCCGAGGTCGCCCGCGACACCGCCGAGACGGTCAAGGAGTACGCGCAGGAGGCCGCGGAGACCCTCGCCCCCAAGGTCGAGCACGCCCGCGAGACGTTCGTCGAGGACGTCCTGCCCAAGCTGGCGAGCGCCCTCGCCGCGATCGCCGCCGGCGCGGCTGCCGCCAAGGAGACCGCGGTCGACGCTGCCGACCGCGCGCCCGACGCCTACGCCGTGCTGAAGGGTGACGCCGTCGCGAAGAAGGGCGGCAAGGGCAAGTGGATCCTGCTGCTCGGCGCCCTCGCCGCTGGTGCCGCGGTCATGGCCTGGCGCAAGAGCAACGAGCGCCCCGACCCCTGGGCGACCGCGGGCTCGTACACCCCGCCGAAGCCGGTCTCCGAGAAGGTCAGCGACCTCGCCGGGGCCGCCAAGGAGAAGGCCACCGAGGTCAAGGACGCCGCCGTCGACAAGGCCGGCGAGCTCAAGGACAAGGCCACCGACGCCAAGGACGCCGCGAAGGACAAGGCGGCCGACGCCAAGGACGCCGTCGACGACAAGGTCTCGGACGCCCAGGACGCCGTCAGCGACGCCGTCGACGAGAGCGACGACACCGCGGTTCCCGCGCTGTCGGAGACCTCCGAGGGTGCCGACCTGTCGACCCCCAACCTCGACACCGGTTCGACCGACAAGGCCTGACCCGCACACCAGCACCACCACGAACGCCGGCCGTCCCCGACAGGGGCCGGCCGGCGTCGTCGTGGGCCCCGGGCCGGCGCCACGACCCGAGTTGGGTGCTCAACCAGCTGCCCGGGCGACCGCCTGAGCACACAGCTCGGGCCCAAGGCTCTGGCTCCGTGGACGCACCCCCCGGCACCGGGCTCTGGTCCGTCTGCGGGAATGGCGGTGGTCTGCGGGAGTGGCGGTGCCACAGCACCGCCACCCGAGCAGACGGACCAGAGCGCGGCAGATGGACCAGAGCGCGGCAGATGGACCAGAGCGTGGCAGAAGGACCGGAGCAGGGCAGGCGGACCAGAGCGGGGCATGCGGACGCCAGGGCTGGTGTCGCCAGTTCCCGGGGGTCGGGTGCTCAACCGGCTGCCCGGGCGACCACCTGAGCACCCGACTCGGGTACCTCAGAGGGTGAGGCCGTGGCCGAAGGGGAGCAGCGGGTCGTCGTAGCCGGGCACGTCCTCGCCGTGGGCGCGCACCTGGTCCATCGACCGGGGCAGGTCGAACGGCAGCCGGCCCCGCGGTGGGATCCGCCCGGTCAGTGCCTCGAGCAGGGCGTCGTCGCTGGTGCCGTAGCTCGCGACCACGGCATCGGCGACCGGCAGCAGCGGGGTGAGCACGGCGGGCCGGTCGAGCACGACGTCGATCACGAGGCGGCAGTGCGCGGCGACCCGCTGCAGCCGCACGACCAGCCCCGGCGGGAAGTCGAGCGACCCGGCGTGGAACCACGACTCGAGGAAGAGGTCCGAGCGCGGCTCGAACGGCGCCGTCAGCCGCACCAGCGCCACGTCGGCGTCCTCCGGACGGTCCACCGGGATGCCGTGCCGCGCCACCACCTCGGGCGTCACGTTCTCGGCGTAGATCCGCAGGCCACCTGCGAGCGGGAGGACGGGCCCGGCCTCCGTCGCCTCGTTGGTGAGCACGGTGACCGAGCGGGCCTGGGCCTCGTAGCCGGCGGCCCGGAAGTCCTCACGGCCGACGATGCGGGTCGCGGCGTCCTCGTCGACGAACGGGTCGTCGAACAGCCCGAGGCGGAACTTCACGGCCAGCAGGCGCCGGGCCGACGCGTCGATGCGCGACTCGGTCACCCGACCCCGGGCGACGAGGTCGAGCAGCACCTCGACGCACTCCTCGCCCCCGAACTGGTCGGCGCCGGCGAGCAGGATGCGCTCCATCCGCTCGTGCGGGTCGAGGTGCTCGACGCCCCAGGCGCGGGCCGGCAGCACCTGGTCGCCGACGTGGTTGTCGTTGACCAGCTCCCAGTCGGTGAGCACCACGCCGTCGTAGCCGAGCTGCTCGCGCAGCAGGCCGGTGACGACCTGGGCGTTGAAGCCGAACCCGACCTCCTCGATCGGCACGCCGTCGACCTCGAGGCCGACCGGCATCCCGTAATAGGGCATGACCGCGGCGGTCCCGGCCGCGATGACGGCTGGGAAGGGTGCCAGGTGGTCGGCGAACCGCCCACCGGGGTAGACCTGTTCGCGCCCGTAGGGGAAGTGCGCGTCCTCGCCGTCCTTCTGCGGGCCGCCGCCGGGGAAGTGCTTCGAGGTGCAGGCGACGCTGTCCGGGCCGAGCACGGCGCGCTGGAAGCCCTCGAGGTAGGCCGTGCCGAGCTCGGTCACCAGCGCCGGGTCCTGGCCGAACGTGCCGGCCTGCCGGCCCCACCGGGGCTCGGTCGCCAGGTCGAGGGTGGGGTGCAGGGCGGCCCGGATGCCGACGGCCAGGTACTCCTGCCGGGCCATGTCGGCGAACTCGCGCACGGCGTCGGCGTCGCGCAGCGCGGCCAGGCCGAGCGGCTCGGGCCACTGCGAGAACGCCTTCGCGGTGAACGAGACCCCGGCGTTCTCGATGAACGCGTGCCGGGGGTCGCTCGAGATGGTGACCGGGATGCCGTGCGGCGCGCGCTCGGCGACCGCCTGGAGGGCGTTGTGCCAGCGGGCCGCCATCCGGGGGTCGTCCAGCGCGTGCACGTTGAAGTGGTTGAGGTGCTTGTCCAGCACCACGACACTCGTCGGCGACTTGCTGATCGCGCCGGCGGCCTCGATGACCGTGCCGTCGGCTCCCGCCTCGATGACGGTGTGGAACATCAGGCCGACCTTCTCCTCCAGGCTCAGCCGGCCCAGCAGGTCCTCGACGCGCGCCTCGACGTCGAGACGGGGGTCCTCGTAGGGGTCCATCCGTCCGTTGCCGTTGAGGTCGCGGAACCGGACCCCGTCGGGGCCGACGAGCCGTGGCAGGCGCGGCAGGGGGGTGGTCATCGCAGGTGGTCCCTTCTCGGACGTCGTCGGTCGATCTCGCGCGTGGTGCCCGGGCAGCGGGTCGTGGTCAGGACGTCCCCGGTACGACGACCTCGAGCTCGTCGCCGCCAGGGAGCAGGGCGTCCTCGAGGTCGGCCAGCTCGACGACCAGGCCGCCGCGGCGGTACGGGTTCGCCGAGCGGGTCGCCGGCAGGTCGCGCCCGCCCAGCCGGACGGCGGAGGGCCCGTGCCCCGCGCCGGCCACGCGGTAGCGGACCCGCAGCAGGCCGCCCGCTAGCGGCACGCTGGCCGTGAGGCCGTCCAGCCGGGCCGGGAGGACGGGGTCGATCTCGACCTGCCCGGCACGCCGGCGCACCCCGAGCACCGAGTGCACGACGATCCGGAGCAGCACCCCCGGCCCGGACGAGTAGACCCGCCAGCCGCCCTCCAGGCCCGTCGCGCCGGTGAGCACCTCGGCGTACCGGGCGGCGAACTCGACCCGGTCGTGGCAGGCCGCGTCCGAGCTCGACGGGTAGGTGTTCGCCTGGCGCCGTCGGGCCCCTGGCACCACGTCGACCGTGGCGGGTGGCAGCACCTGCATCAGCCCCAGCCACAGGGCGTCGGCGTCGCCCCAGCGGGCCATCGCCTCGCACCAGCGCAGGTGCGCGTGCACGTACATCAGCCCGATCTCCCGGCCGACGAAGGTCGCCGTCTCGGCACGCTGGAAGTGGCTCATCAGCCCACCGGAGTACGGCGGTGGCCGGTCGAACAGCCGCACGCCGTCCACCCCCATGAGGTGCTCACGGACCAGCGCGACGTGGTGGGCGGCCTCGACGGGGTCGAGGAGGTCGTCGCCGAGGGCGTGGATCATCTGCAGCGAGCCGTGCCGCAACCCCGTCTCGCCGTCCCGGGGGTGGACGAGCAGGCGGGTCACGGCGACCTGCCCGCGCTGGTCCGGCGGCTCGAGCCGGGCGTACCCGGCCAGCTCGCCGTCGACCAGGAGGTGCCTCTTCAGGTCGCCGGCGACGGCCGCGGCCTGGGCCCGCAGGTCGCCGACGAACTCCTCCTCACCACCCACGGTCTCCAGCCCGTCGGCGAGGGTCCGCAGGGACTGGTGGTGCAACGTCACGGTCCACGAGCTGCACATCGTCACGGCCATCGCCGGGTCGGCGGGTTGCAGCGAGTCGTTCCAGTCGCCGTGGCCGTACGCGACGAGGTGGGTCCCCGGCAGGAAGTGCTCGCGGGCGACCTCGAGCGCGCGCTCGACGTGGGTGCGCACCGTCGACGGGGGTCCGGGGTCGGCGTCGGCCGGGGCGTACCAGGGCACCTTCTCGTCGAGGAGCGTGGCGTCCCCCGACGCCTGGAGGTACCGGCCGACGGCGAGGACGGGCCAGTGCACGACGTCGCCGTGCGGCGGCTCCATCCGGAAGTCCTCGTCCCCGGGGAGGAAGCCGAATGCCTGGGGCCAGGTGCCGTCGGTGTTCTGGGCGGCGAGGATGCGCAGGAGCAGGGCGCGCACGTCGGCCTGCCGGTCCAGGGCGAGCAGCAGCTCGACCGGGCCCTGCGTCACGTCGCGCGTCCCCCACGCACCACCGGAGTACTGCTCGAGCCCGCGCGGCGACAGGAAGTGCACCAGGGCGTCCCGCACCAGCCAGGGCAGGCTCACGTCGAGCGCTTCCGCCTCGGACCGGGCCACGGAGCCCGGGTCGCCGCCGACGCGCAGGGCGGTGACCGCGGGCCACCAGTCGCCGGGCCGGCCCTGCTCGGCCATGTCCTCACGGTCGTCGGGCCCGGGCTCGCTCTCGGCCGCCCCCGCGGGGTCGACGGTGACCTCGACGTCGAGCCCGAGCCCGGCTCCGGTCCACAGCGTCACCACGGACGCGCCGCGGCTCTCACCGTCGCCGAACAGCGGGCCGTCGTCCCCGACGGTCAGGGGAGTGCCGCTGCGCAGCGTGATGGTCCCGGCCGGGAGCGCCACCGCGATGCCGTCGGGCCTCTCGCGGACCTCGGCCATCCCGGGGGCGGCTGGGAGCGGGTCGTCGCCGGTGGCCAGGTGCAGCGCGAGCAGCACGCGCCGCTGCGGGCCTGACGTGACGCGAACCGACATCCGCACGGTGTGGTCGGCGGTGGCTGCGGTCGTCCGCACCTCCAGCACACCACCGGCGTCCTCGCCGTCGGGGTAGAGCACGTGCACCCAGCGGGCGCCGTCCGGCGTCATCGCGAACGCGGACGGCAGGTCGAGCAGCCGCCACCGGCCTGCCACCTCCACGAACACGCGCACGCCGTGGTCGGGGTGCAGGCCGAGGTAGCCGCGGACCGTCGTCAGCACCCGGTCGTCGGAGGCGTTCCCGCGGGTCAGGTACGACAGCGGGGACCCCGTCATCCAGCACGTCACGGTGAGCGATCGGGGGTCGGGTGCAGCCGTGTCGCCGGTGCGCAGGATGGTGCCGTGGGGGCGCAGGACGCCCACCTCCTTGGCCCGGGTGACCACGTGCTCGTCGTCCGCCGTGAAGAACGACAGCAGCGTGCCGTCCTCCCGGCGCTCGACGGCGCGCCACGGTCGCGGCCAGAGCCGTTCGACCTCGGCGTCGGTCACCGGCCGCGCGGCCAGGGTGCGGTCGGGGTCGTACGCGCCGGTGGGGGCGGCGAGTGCCGCTCCGGCCGCGGTCTCCGGCTCGGGCAGCATCGCCGCGAGGACCGCCGCCACCGTGCGGGCGAGGTCGAGCGCCTGGTGGACGAAGCGGACGTCGGCGTCGGACGTGGCGTCCGGGTGGTCGGCGACCAGCAGACCGGCGAACGAGGTCGCCAGCCCTTGACCGGGCTCCAGCCGCTGCCGTTCGGTCTGCAGGGCGGCGAGGGTGTGCTCGTGCTGCCGTCGCCGCGACGGCAGGTCGCCACCGAGGCCCTCGGGGGGCAGCCCGGCCCGTGCGGCCAGCCCGTGCACGTCGATCGCGTCGGTCGCCCACGCGACCACCGGGGTCGTGCAGGCGAGCACGCACCACGGCGTCATCCCCGACTGGGCCAGGTTCTGGCGCACCGCGAGGGCCGTGCCGAAGCCGTCGCCGTGGAGCGGCGCGATGTCGAGGTACTGGCTCACGTACAGCTCGTTGGTGCGCAGCATCCCGGGTGCCGCGAGGGCGACGTCATGGGTGTGCACGACGTCCACCTCACGTGCTCCGGGCCCGTCGTTGCGCACCTCCACGTGCCACGCCCAGGCGGTTCGAGTGGGGTCGAGGGTGAGCACCACCCGCCATCCGAGCCCGCCGCCGGCCCGGCCGGTGACCACGAGGGCGCCCTCGTGGGTGCGGGCGGCGGACCCCGACCCGGCCCCGAGCATCGGCCAGCTCCGGCCGGTCGCCCGGTCGCGGAGCCACAGCTGCACCAGGGCCGGCGCGAAGGCCGAGGCACTGTGCTGGACCAGCTCGACCCGGTCGGTGCCGAGCGAGGCCGGGGCACCGCCGTCCACGAGGACCGCGCGCAGGCCGCCGGACGACTCGAGCACCCACGGCGGCCGGACCACGACCCCGCTCATCGGGTGACCTCCGTCAGCGGGCACCGCCACGACGCGTGCTGCCGGGCCCAGGCGGCAGCACGCGTCGCGCGTTCGTGGGGTCGGTTCACTCGGCGACGATCCCGGCGCCGAACTCCTCGATGCCGATGACGGGACGCAGCGCCTTCTCGACGTCCGGGGTGCTGAACGCCTTGCGCAGCAGGCCCTTTCCGAGCACGTTGCCGAGGGCACCCATGACCATGGCCTGGTCGAGCGAGAGGTAGCGACGGGCGATGGTGCCGCTGTGCACGGCGACCGCGTCGAAGAAGCCGCCCGTGCCGTACGCACCGAGCTTGTCCTGGATGCGGATCAGGTTGGCGGTGGCGTCACCGCGCTCGAACATCATCGCCAGGAACGAGGCGTGCGGGGTGACGACGCCGTCGCCGTAGGTCGGGTTCGGGTTCGTCGCGGGTCGGCAGTCGCCGAAGCCGACGTCGAGGTTGGTCTTCTCCTGGTCGGAGAAGTAGCCCTCGGGGTTCAGCCCGAGTGCGTCGACGCCGTACTCGCGGTAGCCACCGGCGGGGTTGCTCGACGGCGAGAAGCCCCAGTAGCCGTACTTGGCGTCCTCGAGGCCGTGCTCCCGCTCGGCGCGCACGTGCAGGGGGTGGTTGACGCCCCAGCTGCGCGGTGCCCACTTCTCCTCCGGCACGAAGACGGCCGGCATCAGCTCCTCGAACATGCTTCCGCCCCAACCGGGTACGACGTGCATGCCGCGGTAGGTGTACGCGCCCTCGTAGACGTCGATCCCCATGTAGGTACGGGTCTCGCCCACCGGCTGCATCTCGTGCCACGACCAGTCGCAGGTCGCCGGGAAGGTGCGCCACGGCGCGAAGTAGTGGTGGCCGGGCACCTGCCCGGTGAGGATGCCGAGGTAGCTCGTGATCCGGGTCTCCGACACGATCGTGTCGTAGTGGTGGGTGGTCAGCCAGACGTCGTCGCCCCCGATGTGGGTGCCGAGGAAGGTGCCGCCGGGGCGCCCGTCGGCGAAGGGGTAGAAGCCGCCGTGCATCAGCCCGCCGGGGCGGATGCCGGCGTGGCCCGGGATCTCGCCGGCGTCGTAGAAGGCGTCCCAGCGCATCCGGTCGAAGAGGGCGGCGGCCAGCGGGGCGGCCGCGCCCCCGGCGTTCTTCACCACGAGCAGCGCGGCACCGAGCCAGCCGCTGTCGACGCTCGACACGAACGGCTCGACGTGGCTGCCGTCCTCGGGCCAGGTGTGCAGGGTCGCGCCGGTCGCGGGGTCGTACCAGTTGAAGAACATGCCGCTGGGCTCGTGGTGCTCCATCGAGGCCAGCGTCGTCAGCGTGCGGGTGAGGCGAGCCGTGCACTCACGAGCCGTGATGATGCCGAGCTCGCGGGCGACGATCGCCGACCACAGGTAGCCGCCGATGTTGGTCGGCGAGGTGTAGCCGGAGCGGTCGCCCGCGGCCAGCGACTCCGGGATGTTGTCGGCCGGCAGGCCGGTCTCCGGGGGCGTCATCGCGGCCAGGCTCCGCCACGTGTCGCGGGCCCAGCGCTGCAGGCGGGAGTTGGAGGCTCCGGTCACGGCATCCGGCAGGGATGCCGTGCGGGTACTCGCCTCGGCGTGCGGGCTGAGCCCGAGGGCGGCGAGCATCGCCGTGCCGCCGACGATGAAGTGGCGACGGCCGGGGGTGGCCAGGCCGCGCTGGACGCGGGGCGCGCCGGCAGGGGTGGACGAGGAGGCGGGGACGGTCTGGTCGGACATGGTCGGGCCTTTCGTGCGTGGGGGTTCACGGCCGCCCGGGGTCACCGGGCGGCCGTGACGGGATGGTGCTACTTGATGCCGGTGGTGGCGATGCCCTCGATGACCTTGCGCTGGAACGCGAGGAAGAGCAGCAGGATGGGGATGACGACGACCGTCGCCCCCGCGAGGAGCAGCCCGTAGTTGGTCGAGTTCTGTCCCTTGGAGTACAGGGCCAGGGCCACGGGCAGGGTGTACGTGTCCTCGGTCTGGGCCACCACCAGGGGCCACAGGAAGTTGTTCCAGCTGCCGAGGAAGGTGAGGATGCCGAGCGTCGCCAGGGCCGGCCCGCACAGCGGCAGGATGATCCGGGCGAAGATGCGCAGCTCCCCGGCGCCGTCGACCCGGCCTGCGTCGAGCAGGTCTCGGGGCAGGCCGAGGATGAACTGCCGCATCAGGAAGACGCCGAACGGCGCGGCCAGGAACGGCAGCATCAACCCCGGCAGCGTGTCGACCAGGCCGGCGTTCGCGACGAGCACGAACAGCGGCACGAAGGTGACCACGCCCGGGATCATCAACGTCGCCAGCACCGCGACGAACACGACCTTCTTGCCTCGGAACTCGAGCATCGCCAGGGCGTAGCCGAGCATCGAGCAGAAGAGCAGGTTGCCCGCCGTCACCACGACGGCGACGATCGTCGAGTTGGCGAAGTAGGTGCCGAAGCTCAGCTGGGAGAACAGCTGGGAGTAGTTGTCGAGCGACGGGTTCTGCGGCCACCAGGTGGGTGGCACCTGGCGCAGCTCGGTCGTCGTCTTGAGGCTGCCGAGCACCATCCAGACGAACGGTGCCGCGACGACCACGACGGCGATGGTGAGCAGCACGTACAGCCACCACTTGCCCTTGGCGTTGATCGAGTTCATGACGGCCTCACTGGTTCTCTCGCAGGAACCGGAACTGGATCGCCGTGACGACTGCGATCACGACGAAGATGAGGTAGCTGAGGGCGGCCGCGTACCCGTAGTTGCCGAAGCCGAACTGCTTGTACGTGTACATCGACATCGAGATGGTGCTGTCGAGGGGGCCACCGTTGGTCATGACGAAGGGCTCCTCGAAGAACTGCAGGTAGCCGATCATCGTGATGACGCTGACGAACAGGATGATGGGGCGCATCAGCGGGAGGGTGATGTGCCGGAACCGTTGCCACGCGCTGGCGCCGTCGATCGCGGCCGCCTCGTGCAGCATCCACGGCACGGCCTGGAGGCCGGCGAGGAAGATGATCATCGAGGTGCCGAAGTTGCGCCAGGACGCCATCATGATCAGCGCGGGCATCGACCAGTTGGGGTCGCCGAGCCAGTTGGGGCCGGGGATGCCGAACCAGCCGAGCGCCGTGTTGATCAGCCCGAAGTCGGCCTGGAGCAGGAACTGCCAGACGACCGCCACCGCGACGATGGAGGTGACCACCGGGGTGTAGAAGCCCAGCCGGAAGGTCGACCGGAACCTCGTGATCCCACGGTCGAGGGCGACGGCGGCCGCCATCCCCAGGGTCAGGGTCAGCGGCACGCCCACCACGACGAAGTACGCCGTGTTCCGGGCGGCACGCAGGAAGGTCTCGTCGGTCAGTGCCCTGGTGAAGTTCTCCAGGCCGACGACCTGCACCGAGAACGGTGTCCTGAGGTCCTTGGCCTTGGTGTCCGTGAAGCTCATGAAGAGCGACTGGAGCACCGGCCAGACCGTGAAGACGAAGAAGAGCAACAGGAAGGGCAGGGCGAGGATCCACGCCGCCCGCCCCTCCCGCAGGCGCGAGCCAACGCGCTTGCGGGAGGGAGCGTCCGGCCCGGGGGTCCCGGGCTGAGCGGTGCCGACTGCTGCGGCGTCGCGCTCGGTGGCGGTGGACATGGTCAGCTGCCGGTGCCGATGGACTCGGCCTGCTTCTGCACGGTCTTCAGTGCAGCGGCCGGGTCAGCGCCGGTCTTGGTGACCTTCTCCATCTCGGTGTCGAACGACGTGACGACCTGCTCCCACGTCGGGAACGACGGCGGGGCCTGGGCGGTCTCGAGCTGCTTGCCGAACACGGCGAGCTTGGCGTCAGCGGTGAGGGCCGGGTCCTGCCAGGCGCTCTTGACCGAGGGGAGGTCGGTCGACATGCCGTACCACTTGACCTGGGTCTTGGGGTCCGAGAGCCAGTTGACGAGCTTCCACGAGGAGTCGCGGTTCTTGGTGTTCTTGAAGACGACGAGGTTGGAGCCGCCGACGAACGACGAGGACTGCTTGTCGGCCGGGATCGGCATGACGTCGTACTTGTCCTTGAAGCCCTTGCCACCGGCCTTCTCGACCGCGGACATCATCCACGGGCCGGAGATGAACATCGGCACCTTGCCGCTGGCGAAGTCGGGCTCGGTCGTCGGGGTCGCCGGCGCTGCCTTGTCCGAGATGCCGTCGGTGAAGAACGACTGGTAGTACTGCGAGGCCTTGAGCACCTCGGGGCTGTCGAAGTTGTACGCCTTGCCGCCATCCTTGGTGAGGTCGGCGCCCGCGGACCACGCGAACGGCATGACCGACTGCCAGGAGCCGGTGCCGCCCGCCTGCAGGCCGATGCCGTACTTGGCGCCGGCCTTGTCCTGCATCGCCTTGGCCATCGACTTCAGGCCGGCCCAGTCGGTGGGGGGCGTGGTGATGCCGGCCTTCTTGGCCAGGTCGGTGCGGTAGTAGACCAGGCGGGTCTCGACGTACCACGGCACACCGAACGACGTACCGCCGACCTCGGTGGTCTTCTGGGCGCCGTCGAAGAAGGCCGACTTGTCGACCTCGCCGGGGGTGGGGTCGAGCGCGCCCATGCCGGCGAACTCACCCATCCAGGTGGTGCCGACCATGGCGACGTCGGGGGTCTTGTTCGCGGTGATGGCGGTCGTGAACTTGTCGTGCGCGGCATCCCACGGGATCGCGGTCACCTGCACCTTGACACCGGGGTTGGCGGCCTCGAACTCCTTGGTGAGGCCGGGCAGGCTGGCGCCCTCGGCGCCCATGGCCCACACGGTGATGGTGCCCTTCGCTGCGCCGGAGGCCACGGCCTTGCCGGTCTCGGCGGCGCCGGTGCCGGCGGCCTCGCGTCCACAGGCGGACACGGTCAGGGCCAGTGCGGTGACGCCGGCCAGGGTGATGGCGGAGGTGCGTCTCATCGGTCTCTCTCTTTCGGGGTTGGGGCAGTGATCGGTGGAGGGTGGGTGGGTGGAACAGGGATGCCGTGGCGAGCCGGCGGTGACCGGGGTCGCTACCCGGCGGCGTGGCCCGGCGGGCAGCCGCACGAGCTGCGGATGACCACCTGGGTGGCCAGCACCCGGCGTTCGGCGCTCGGCTCGGCGCCGGAGACCAGGTCGTGGAGCCGGTCGGCGGCGAGCGCCCCCAGCTCCTGCACCGGCTGGCGGACGGTGGTCAGGCCGGGCCGCACGTAGCGGGCCGTCATGACGTCGTCCCAGCCGACGATCGCGATGTCCGCGGGCACGTCGACGCCACCGTCGGTGAGCCGGGCCATGACGGCCAGGGCCAGCTCGTCGTTGCCACAGACCAGGGCATCGGCGGGCAGGTCGCCGGCCAGCAGCAGCTCGGCCACGGCGGTGCCGTCCCGCTCACGGAACTCGGCCCGCACCGGCTCGGCCGGTGTCAGGCCGTGCTCGCGGTGCGCGGCGGTGAAGCCCTCGTAGCGCTCCAGGAGGTCGGCAGCGGCGTCGATGTCGCCGACGAAGCGCAGGTTGGTGCGGCCGTGGTCGACGAGGAGGTGCTCGGTGAGGAGGCGGGCGCCCTCGACGTTCTCGGCGGCGATCGCCTCGATGCCGTCGCGGGCGTGCCCGGCGATCACGACGACCGGCTTGCCGCTGCTGGCCACGTAGGCGTCCGACCCGAACACGGCGATGCCGTCGACCCGGGTGGCCAGGGTGCGCAGCGCGCGGTCGCTGTCGCCCTTGGTGCCGGCCAGCACGAGCATGACGCTCTTCTCGAGCTCGGCCGCCCGGGTCTCGAACCCGACGAGCAGCTCGGCGTAGTAGGGGCCGCTCAGCTCGGGGAGCACCAGGCCGTAGGTGTCGTGGTGACGCACGGCCAGGCTGCGGGCGGCGCCCGAGGGCAGGTAGTCGAGGGCGGCGACGGCATCCAGCACCTTGCGCGTCGTGCGCTCGGACACCACAGGGGACCCCTGGAGCACCCGCGACACGGTCGCGATGGAGACGCCGGCCCGGTCGGCGACGGAGTAGATCGTCGCCCCTCGGCGTGCGTCATCGGTGACTGCCATGGTCCTGCCTTCGTCGTTGAAAGCGCTTACATTTCTCACTCCAGAGTGCTCAGGGCGGGCCGCCAGCGGGGGCTAAGGAATGTCACGAAATGGTAACGGTGATGCGGGAGCCCCCCAGGGAGGCGCCGGGCCCGCCCCCAAGAGTCTGCGTACTCCGTTGTGGCACAGCCACTTTCATCCAAGCCAAACAGCACTTCGCGCGCGTCACCGGCGCCGGAAAGTCCTTCGAACGTTGCCGCGCCTAGGGCAGCTGCCCGATGCGCACCCGGGTCGGCCGTTCCTAGTCTCCGAACAGGGGTACCGAGGGCAGGAGGTGGGTCGTGGGTGGGTTGACTCGCACACTCGTGGCGTCACTCGTGGCGGTGGGGGCGACCCTGGCCGGGTCAGCCGCCGCGGCGGCCGCCGCCCCCGACTCGGTGGTCGGGTGCGCCCGGCGGTGTTCGGCACCAACCGCCCCGGCAGCCGTGCCCTCGGGCGGGTGCAGCCGGCCCGACGACGACCTGCGGGTCAGGTGCCTGTTCGACGCCACGGGCGAGCCCGAGCACTGGGTGGTCCCTCCCGACGTGAGCTTCGTGCACATCGACGCCTGGGGGGCCGGCGGTGGGGTGCCGGCGGTCGGGTTCCCGCAGGCACGGTCGGCGGGCGGGCGGGGTGCCGGCATCTCCGCCACCGTCGACGTGGTCGGCGGGGAGACGCTCACCATCGCCGTCGGTGCCCGAGGACGGCCGACCCGCGACGACTTCGCGCCGTCGGACGGGGCCGATCGGCACGTCGTCAGTGCAGCCGGCGAGGACACGACGGTGGCGGACTTCGCCGGTCACTGGCTCGTGGCCGGGGGCGGGGGCGGCGCCTTCGCCGCCGCAGAGGGTCGCGGGTGGTTCGGGGTCGGCGGAGCGCCCGGGTCCGCGAGCATCCGGCCGGACCGGCAGGGCTTCGGCGCCCGGATCGACCCGCTCGCGAAGGTGGGCGACGGCCGCCTCCGCCTCGTCTACGACCTGTTCGACCGCGACGGGCGGCCGTCCGTGGTCGTCCGGCCGGTCAGTGGCCACACCGACGGGCGCCGCCACTTCACCGTGGTGTTCAGCGAGCCGGTGACCGGGTTCACCGCCGAGGACGTGCAGGTGGACGGCGCCGACCCGGGCCGGTTCGTCGCCACGGTTCGCGCCGCCACCCCCTTCGACGGCGCGCACTACGCCATCACGGTGTTCGTGACGACGCCCTCCGGAACCGTGACGGCGGTCGTGCCGGCGGGGGTGGCCACGGACGACGAGTTCAGCACCAACACGGCATCGTCGGCGACGCCGTGAGGCGGCAGGTCGCCGGGCCGGGTTCAGCGGCCGGGCGCCACGCCGGTGCGCACCGCCCAGGTGGCGGCCTCGGTGCGACCGCGCACCCCGAGCTTGCGGTAGATCGCGACAGTGTGGTGCATGACCGTCTTGCTCGAGATGCCCAGCGCGAGTGCGATCTCCCGGTTCCCCGCGCCGTCGACGAGCATGAGGAGCACCTCGTGCTCGCGTGCCGTCAGCGGCTCGGGCGAGGGCGCCGGGGTGGGCCGGGCCGGCCGCTGGTCGAGGGGAGGCGTCGCCAGCCGGGCCATCAGCTTCTCGGCCTGCCGGAACGCCTCGAGCAACGACGGCGCTTCGGTGAGTGACCCGGATGCCGTGCCGGGACCGGCGTCCTGGACGAGGTCGGCGGCGGCGCTGTAGGCGAGGTAGTCCGGCCGCCCCAGGGCGTTGCGCAGCAGCGGGTCGAGCGGCGCCAACGTGGCGCACAGCGGTGCGGCGTCGACGAGCTGGCCCGCGGCGACGAGCACCCGCACCGGCACGGTGAGCATCGTCGCGGAGGGGAGCGGCTCCACGCCCAGCCGGCTCGCGCCGATCGGCAGCAGCTGCAGCGTGAGCCCGGCCGCCGACCCGACGTCACCGGCATCCAGCGCCTGGGTGACCAGCTGGCCCAGCACGATGGCGGCAGCGAACCCGTCCTGGTGGCGCCAGGCGGACTCCAGGAGGTCCTGCGCGGCGGGCAGCGGCAGCTCGGGCGCCCCGGTGTCGACGACCCCCATCGCGCGCAGGAAGATCGCCGCGTAGTCCGTGGCGACCCGGTCGCCGGTGGCCGACCCGCCGGCGAAGGCGGCCAGCAGGAGGGCCCGGGCCGGCTCGACCTGGCCCTGCGACAGGGCTCCCATCCCGACCCACATCCGGAACCGGGCCAGGCGCCCCGGGTCGTCGTGCCGCTCGGCGAGCTCGAGCCCTTCCGCGATCCCGGCCTTGGCCAGCTCCATGTCGAGGGTCAGCGGCAGGGTGCGGATGGTCAGCTCGAGCGCGTCGAGCAGGGCCGCCGGGTCGCCCGAGGTGCGCGCGGTACGGATGGCCTGCTGCACGCGCTCGAGGGTCCAGGTCGCGAAGGCCTCGCGGTCGTCGACGTCGGCCGGCAGGTGGCTCACCGACCACACCAGGGCACGTGCCGCGAGCACGTCGTCGTGGTGGGGTCGTCCGAGCAGGTTCTCGACCCGGGTGGCGACCGAGGCGCGGCCGCCCGGAGCGGTCGTGACCCGGGCGGCCTGCAGGGCCAGGTCGAGCGCGGCGTCCGCCGAGCCGTCGAGCTGCGCCCGGTCGAGCGCCGCGAGCACGTCGGCCATCTCGTGCGGCTGCAGCGCCTCGCCGGTGCGACACCTGGCGCGGACGAACCGGTCGTGTCGATGAACCACCTCGGCCCGGGTCCCGTTCTCCGCGAGCCGTTCTCCCGCGAACGCCCGCACCGGGGGGAGCAGCGAGAAGAGCGGCTCCTCGGCGTCACCCGCGTCGACGTCGACGAGGGAGACGTCGAGCAGGGTCGAGAGGAGGTCGAGCGCCATCCCGTCGGACGGCGCCACCGAGGCGATCCCCTCGAGGGTCGTGGGACCGTCGAACACCGACATCGCCGCGAGCAGGTCGGCGGCCGCAGGGGGGAGCAGGTCGACGGTCCAGGCGAGGGCGGCGAACAGGCTCTGGTGGCGTTCCGGCGAGCCGGCCGGCGCACGGTCGAGCAGCCGGTGCCCCGTGGGCGCCGAGAGCTGCGCGGCCATCAGGGTGAGTGGCATCGACCCCGCGCGCGCGGCCGCCAGCTCGATCGCCAGCGGGAGCCCACCGACGGCACGGCAGATCTCCTCGGCGGCGCGCAGGTCGGCCGGGCTCGGCGGGTGGGTGACATCGCGCGTCAGCGCACGCTCGACGAACATCCGCAGCGCCGCCGGCTGCTGTTCGTCGGTCCCGTCCCGGCCGACCGGCAGCGGTCCGAGCCGCACGACTCGCTCTCCGGGAACGCCGAGCTCACCCAGGCTGGTGGCCAGCACCCGGGCCGCCGGGTAGCCCTCGAGCAGCGCCAGCACCACCTCGGCGGCACCGTCGACCTGCTCGAGGTTGTCGAGCAGCAGCAGCACCGGCTCCCCCGCGAACGACCGCCACAGTGCCTGGGCGGGTCGTTCGCCGAAGGCGACGGAGGCCCCGAGGGCGGCCACGACCGCGTCCGCCATCACCTCGCCCTCGCGCACCGAGCTGAGCGGCACGACCAGCCGGTGACCGAGCTCCCACGCGTCGACGCCAGCGAGCGCCAGCTTCGTCTTGCCGACGCCGGACGGGCCGGCGAGCACCACCGCCCGCACCCCCGGGTCGGCGAGGAGCGCGAGCACCGCCTGCAGCTCGTCGGCCCGGCCGATGAGCGGCCCGGCCATCGTCAGCAGGCCCGGTCGCTCGGGTCCGGGTGGGTCCGGCCGCTGACCGCCGCCCGCTGGGTCGTCCGCCACGCGCGGCGAGACGCCGGCCGTCCGGGTGGACGGTCGGCGTCGGTGCACACGGCCCGTGTTCCGCGTCGTCGTGGTCACCCCTGGATGCGTCGCCCTGCGCGGACGTGTGGTCGGTGTGCCAGACCCTATGCCGCAGGTCAGGGGCGGTGGAATAGCCCGATGTGACTACGCCGGCGCCATCGGCCACCAGGCCGGTACGAGGCAGGTTGTTGCCGCCGGCCCGGTACCCACCTAGTGTCGTTCGGACGGCAGGTCCTCCGACCCGCCACGACGCAGTGGGGCAGGGCGATGAGCTTCGACACGACGAACGGCACCCGGGGTGGGCGCCAGCCCAGGGGAGCCTTCCTGAAGTGGACGAACAAGGTCATGGCCGGTCGGATCGCCCGCAAGGGCAAGGCTCCCGGCATGGGGTTCGACGCCCTGGTGCTGGTCACCGTCGGCGCGAAGAGCGGCGAGGAGCGTCGCATCCCGCTCGGCTGGTTCCCGGGCAAGGACGGCAGCTGGCTCGTGGTGGCCGCCGCGGCCGGGGCGCCGAAGAACCCGGCCTGGTACTACAACCTGGCGGCCCACCCCGACCGGGTGTCGATCGAGGTGCCCGGCGGCCCGATCGCGGTGCGTGCCGAGCAGCTGCACGGCGCCGAGCGCGACGAGGCGTGGCAGCAGATCGTCACCGCCTCACCGCAGTTCGGCAAGTACCAGGAGAAGACCGACCGCGAGCTGCCCGTCATCCGGTTGGTCGCCAGAACGCCGTAGTGGCACCCGGTCACGGTGCGGCGACGGCCGGCACCAGGTGCTTGCGGCCGGTGACCAGGGCGAGGGTGTAGCAGACCGCGACGACCCCGAGAAGGGCGTTGAAGCCGAGGATGAGGGCCAGGTACTCGAGCGCCCCGCCCACCATCGCGCCGAGCAGGTTCGCGCCGAACGCCGTGGTCGACTCCCCGACGCCCTTGAACCGCACCGCGAAGATCAGGTTGGCGACGAAGATCGGCAGGAACGCGATGGTCACCCCGGCGACGAACCGCGGCACCGGGCCGAGGTCGAGCAGGAGGTCGCCGGGCACCAGCCAGGCCAGGGCCAGGGCCGCCAGCAGTGCGGGGTAGAGCAGCACCGGCCGGGCGATGCGCACCCGCCGCGCCACCTCGATCGCCGCCAGCACGCTGAGCAGCACCCCGGCGAACACGGCGGCGTTCACCGCCCAGGTGGTGCCGAAGAGCAGGGCGAACTGCACGACGTTCTTGGTCTCGAGCAGCAGGAACGCGACCCCCATGAAGAACAGGTCGGTGTAGGGCGCCATCTGCTTGAGCGGGCCGCCCACCCAGCGCACCAGCACGAGCGACGCGACCAGCACCAGCCCGAGCATCCACAGGTAGAACGACGGGATGGTGCGCGTGCCGAGGTAGGGGAACGGCCGGTCGTCGACCGACGGCTCGAGCTCGCCCACGCGCGGGGTCCAGGTGGTCGTGCAGCCGCCGGTCGAGGCGTCGTCGCGCAGCGAGAGCACCGCCTGCTGGCGCTGGCCGTGCGTGGGCCCGAGCTGAACGCAGGGCGCGGTGCCGTAGACCGTGCGGATGGTGTTGGCATAGCGGTCGAGCAGCCACGGCTCGTAGTAGTTGTACATCGCGAACGTGCCGCCGCGCTCGAGCAGCGAGCGCGCTCGGGTCAGCGCCTGGGTGGTGAACAGGTAGTTCTCCAGGCGCAGGGCCGACTGGCCCGTGACGATCGTGGCCGAGTCGGGCAGCGCGAACAGCACGAGGTCGTAGCGCCCGGCGGTGCGCTCCATGAAGGCCCGCCCGTCGTCGACGTGCACCGTGACCCGCGGGTCGGAGTAGGGCCGGTCCGGGTGCCGGTCGCGCCCGATCTGCACCAGGGCCGGGTCGATCTCGACCGCGTCGACCCGCTTGGCTCCCTGGCTGAGCGCGACCGCGACGTCGTTGCCGGTGCCCGCACCGATGACGAGCACGTCGTCGTGCGGCCCGGCGTACGTGTAGGGGTAGAGGTAGAACGGTGAGTCCTTGGTGATCTGCGCGACCGAGGCGGTGGTCTGCAGCGGGGTGTTGTTCACGTCGATGCGCACGTTGCCGCCCGACGCGGTCTCGGTGTGGATCTTGTAGTACGGCGACCACTGGTAGGAGCCGACGAACGACTCCAGCCCCAGCATCACGACGACCGCCGTGATGCCGGCCGCCGGCAGCCACCGACGCGACCGCACGCGGGGCCCGAGCAGGATGACGAAGACGGCGGCCGACACGCCCGCCCAGGCGAGCGGCGGCATCCGCAGGAACGACAGCCCGGCGAAGGTGACGATGCCGAGCAGCGAGCCCCCGATGTCGAGCCGGTAGGCGTCGAGCGGCTCGAACAGCGCGAAGGTGCGCGCGACCTCCTGGGCGAGGGTGCCCAGGGTCGCGACGGTGACCAGGAAGATCACCGTCAGCGACAGCCAGCGCGGGAGCGGGCCCAGGCCGAACGACCCGACCAGTGCCCACCCACCCGCGCCGGTGGTGCCGGTGCGCACCGAGAAGGTGAGCACGAAGGCCACGAGCAGGGCGAGCAGTGCCGGTGCGAGGGGGAACAGGTCGCGGCCGCGGCCGCCCCGCAGGAACCCCAGGCCGATGCCGAGGAAGCTGGCGAGGAGCACGAAGTTGGTGAGGTGCACCAGGTAGAGGTTGTTCGACGACGTCCACCGGATCAGGGCGAGCTCGACGAAGAGCATCAGCGCGCTGGCCAGCACCAGCCTGACCCGCGGCGAGAGCGTCACCCGCGCCACCCTAGGGGCAGCCTCGACGGGGGCTGCCGTTCCGCCCCGACCTGGGCCATGATCGGTCCACGACCCCGAGGACGGACCATGCACTCCTTCGAGCACGACACCGGCGCGTCGCGGACCGTCTTCGGCGCGGGCACCGTGTCGCGGGTGCGCGACGAGCTGACCCGGGTGGGGGGCCGGCACGCCCTGGTGCTGTCGACCCCGGGCCAGCGGCGTCTCGCCGAGCAGGTGGCCACCGTGCTCGGCAACGCCGGCGCAGGCGTGTTCGACGGCGCCGCCCCCCACACCCCGGTCGAGGTGACCGAGGCCGCCCTCGCCCGGGTCCGGGAGGTGGGCGCCGACTCGGTGGTGTCGATCGGCGGCGGCTCGACGACCGGGCTCGGCAAGGCGCTCGCCGCCCGCACCGGCATGCCGCACCTGGTGGTGCCCACGACCTACGCCGGCTCCGAGGTCACCTCGCTGCTCGGTGAGACCGCCGACGGCGAGAAGGTGACCCGAACCGGCCCGGAGATCCTGCCGCGGGTGGTCGTCTACGACGTGGCCCTCACCACCACGCTGCCGTGGTCCGTCACCGTCACCAGCGCGGTGAACGCGATGGCCCACACGGTCGAGGCCCTCTACGCGGCCGACCGCACCGCCGAGTCCGATGCGATGGCCGTCGAGGGGCTGGGCGCCCTGGCCGGCGGGCTGAGGTCGCTCCAGCACGAGCCCGACGACCTCGACGCGCGCGCCGACCTGCTCTACGGGGCGTGGCTGGCCGGGCGGTGCCTCGAGGCCGTCGGCATGGGGCTGCACCACAAGCTCTGCCACACCCTCGGCGGCAGCTTCGGCCTCCCGCACGCCGCCACCCACACCGTGGTCCTTCCCCATGCCATGGCCTACAACGCACCGGCGGCGCCCGATGCCATGAGCGCCGCCGCCGCGGCCCTCGGGGTCGACGACGCCCCCTCCGGGCTGCAGGCGCTGGTCGCCCGGCTCGGCGGGCCGACCGACCTGCACCACCTCGGGTTCGCCCTCGGCGACGTGCCACGGGCCGCCGACCTGGCCACCGCCCGCCCCTACCCCAACCCCAGACCGGTCCGGCGCGACGGCATCGTCGAGCTGCTCACCCACGCGACCGACGGCACCACCATCCACTCGACGAAGGAGAACCGATGACCACGCCCGACCCGTCCACCCCCACCCCGGCCGAGCTCGAGGCCCGCCGGGCGGAGATCCGCGCGGCCCACCTGCGCCCCACCGGGTCCCGGCCCGCCTCCACCGCCCGCGGGCTGCACCACACCGCCTTGATCAGCGGCGACGTCGAGCGCACCGTGCGCTTCTACCAGGACGTGCTCGGGTTCCCCCTGACCGAGCTGATCGAGAACCGCGACTACCCCGGCTCGTCGCACTTCTTCTTCGACATCGGCAACTCCAACCTGCTCGCGTTCTTCGACTTCCCCGGGCTCGACGTCGGGCCCTACGCCGAGGTGTTCGGGGGCCTGCACCACATGGCGATCTCGGTGGAGCCGGAGCGCTGGCACGCCCTGGTCGACCGGCTCGCCGAGGCCGGGGTCGAGCACGAGGTCCACAGCGGGGTGTCGGTCTACTTCCGCGACCCCGACGGCGCGCGCATCGAGCTCATCGCCGACCCGCTCGGCGAGATGTACGGCAACCAGGTGCTCTAGGCCGAGGGCGCGCCGTCGGCGGCGGCCTCCGCGTCGGCCTCGACGAAGCCGCGGTGCAGTGCGTACAGCGCCTCGGTGAGCAGCTGGCGGTCGGTGCTGCGCGGCCGGGCGTGCCGGTGCAGCGCGAGCCCGTCGAGCAGCGCCACCACCATCGGCGCCCGCTCGTCGGCGTGGGCGATGCCCAGCGCCACCAGCGACGCCTCGGCACCCCGCTCGATGCTCGCCATGATCCGGTGGGCCGTGGGCTGCAGCTGCGGGCGGCGGCGGCACTCCAGGTAGATCTCGAACTGCGCCACCGTGTCGGGTTCCGGCTCGGACATCACCGCGTCGACGAACCGGTCGATGGCCTCGCGGGGCCCCAGCTCGGCCTCGGCGACCTGGGCCGTGACGGCATCCACGCGTTGGACGATGCGCTCGCCCACCACGTGCAGCGCGGCGGCGACGAGCTGGTCGAGCGAGGAGAAGAAGTAGCTCGTCGTCGACGTCGACATCCCGGCCCGCGCCGCGATCGCCCGGTGGGTCACCCCCGCGACGCCCTGCTCGGCGATGACCTCGACCGCGGCGTCGAGGAGGGCGGCCCGGCGCGCGCGGCCACTGGCCCGGTGGGTGGCTGGCCTGATCGACATGACCCGAGTGTGCCAAGAGTCTGGACATTCGTCCAGACTTGCTGGCACCCTTGGACCGGGCAGGCCCGCCCGCACCACCTCAGGAGGCACCCCGTGGAGCACCTCTCCGCCCGCCAGCACGTCATCGACATGTGTCGCACGATGCTCGAGCGCGGCTACCTCAAGGCCACCGAGGGCAACGTCTCGGTGCGGGTGCCCGGTCGCCGCCTCTACGCCGTGACCCCCAGCAACTACTCGTACGACCGGATGCGCGTCGAGGACGTCTGCATCGTCGACTTCGACGGCAAGCACGTGCCCGACGACGACCGGCCCGGTGCCGCCCTGGCGCCCTCGATCGAGTGCGGCATGCACGCCAACATCTACCGTGCCCGCCCGGACGTGCACGCGATCGTGCACACCCACCAGCCCTACGCCTCGGCCCTGGCGGTGCTGCGCCGCCCGATCCCCGCGCTCACCGACGAACAGGTGCGCTTCCTCGGGCGTGAGGTCGCGGTCATCGACTACGCGCCGTCGGGCACCGGCTTCCTGGCCAGGAACGTGCAGAAGAAGATCACCAGCGGCGACAACGCGTTCATCCTCGCCAACCACGGCATCGTCGCCGTCGGAACCGACCCCGAGCGCGCCGTGTTCAACATGGCCCTGCTCGAGAAGGTGTCGATCGCCTACCTGCTGGCGCTGACCACCGAGTCGGGCAAGGTCTACACGATCCCCACCCCGATCCGTGAGATCGCCTTCGCCAAGCTGCGCAAGGACGAGAAGCGCATCGCCGCCCAGATCACCAAGTCCGTTCCCGTGGAACGAGTTCCGGATGCCGTGCCGCTCCCCAGCGCGGACGCGGCGGCCAGCGCCGTGGTGGCCGAGCGCGCGGCCTTCGCCGTGGCCGAGCCCGTCGTGCCGGCCGAGGCACCCGGTGCCGAGTCGGCCCGGCTCGGCTACGCGATCAGCAGCTACCCCGACGTCGAGGCCACCATGGAGCGCCTGCGCGCCCTGGTCGACCAGCCGGTGCGCGGCCTGCGGCACGACGCCCTCAACGACGTGCTCGAGTGGTTCGAGACCAAGTGCCAGGGCAGCAAGCAGCTCACCGACCGCGCGAAGTCGCGCATCCCGGGCGGGGTGCAGCACAACCTGGCCTTCAACCACCCGTTCCCGCTCGCGATCGACCGCGCCGACGGCGCGCACCTCACCGACCGCGACGGGAACGTCTACATCGACTTCCTCCAGGCCGGCGGCCCGACCCTGCTCGGCAGCAACTACGCGCCGGTGAACGAGAAGGTCGCCGAGGTGGTGCGCGAGTCCGGGCCGGTCACCGGGCTCTTCCACGAGTACGAGCTCAAGCTGGCCGAGTCGATCCACCACTACATGCCACACATCGAGATGTACCGCTCCCTCGGGTCGGGCACCGAGGCCGTGATGGCCGCCGTCCGCGCCGCGCGGGCGTTCACCGGCAACAAGGTCGTCATCAAGGTCGGCGGCGCGTACCACGGCTGGTCCGACACGCTCGTCTACGGCCTGCGGGTGCCGGGCACCTACCGGATGAACGCCAAGGGCATCCCGTTCGGAGCCACCAGCGCGACCCGGGAGGCCTTCCCGCACGACCTGGGCGCCCTGCGCCGCAAGCTCATCGAGAACCGGGTGCGCGGCGGTACCGCCGCCGTCGTGCTCGAGCCGCTCGGCCCCGAGTCGGGGACCCGCCCGGCGCCGGAGGACTACAACGCCCGGGTGCGCGAGCTGTGCGACGAGTTCGGCGCCCTGCTCGTCTTCGACGAGGTCGTGACCGGCTTCCGGGTCGGGATGGGCGGTGCCGCGGGCTACTTCGGCGTGACGCCCGACCTCACGGTGCTGGGCAAGGCCGTCTCGGGCGGTTACCCGATGGCCGGCGGCGTCGGCGGCCGCGAGGACGTCATGGCCGTGTTCGGCTCCGGCCTCGACGGCAAGAGTGGCGCGCACGTGCAGGTCGGCGGCACCCTGTCCGCCAACCCGCTCTCCTGCGCCGCCGGGTACTTCGCGATCGAGGAGATGGCCCGCACCAACGCCCCCGTCGTCGCGGGCCGCGCCGGTGACCGGCTGGCCGCCGGCCTGCAGCGGCTCGTCACGAAGCACGCCCTGCCGTACGTGGTCTACAACCAGGGCTCGATCGTCCACCTCGAGTGCAGCGGCGTGATGCTGCTCGACATGCACAACCCGGTCAAGCTCTTCAAGGAGAACAAGCCCCGCAAGCAGCTGATGGAGCAGATGGGTGCCGCCTACACGGCCAACGGCATCATCACCCTGGCCGGCTCGCGGCTCTACACGTCGATGGCCGACACGGATGCCGTCATCGACGACGCGCTCGAGCGCTTCGACCGGGTCTTCTCGATGGTCGACGGTGTCTGAGCCCGCGCTGGGGCTGCCCCCCGCTCCGGTCCACCGGGTGCGCACCGCGCGCTGGGCCCTGCTCTTCGCCTTCGCCGCCCTCGTCGCGTCGACGCAGGTGCTCTGGCTGTCGTTCGCGCCGGTGACCACCCGCGCGGCCGAAGCGCTCGGTGTCTCCGAGGGTGCGATCGGCGACCTCGCCGTCGTCAACCCGGTGCTCTACGTGCTGCTCGCCATCCCGGCAGGCCGCTGGGCCGACCGCCGGTTCGGCATGGCCCTGTCCACCGGCGCTGCGCTCACCGCCGGGGGCGCGCTGCTGCGCGCGCTCAACCCCGACTCGTACGGGTGGGTGCTCGCGGGGCAGGTCGTGCTCTCGGTCGGCCAGCCGCTGGTGCTCAACGCGACCACCAAGGTCGCGGCCCGCTGGTTCCCGGCGACCGAGCGCACCCGCGCGATCGCCGTCGGCAGCGGCGCCCAGTTCCTCGGCATCCTCGTCGCGGCGACGACCGCGAGCGCCCTGATGGATGCCGGAGGCCTCTCGCTCCTGCTCGGGGTGCACGCCGCGTTCGCGGCCGTGGGCGCCGTCGCCCTCGTGGTCGCCCTCGCACTGGTGCCGCCCGCCTTCGCCCCGGATGCCGGGCCCGCACCGTCGCTGCGCTGGCTGCGGCACGACCGGCTCCTGCTCAAGCTCGCGGCCATGTTGTTCGTCGGGGTCGGCCTGTTCAACGCGCTGGCGACCTGGCTCGACCCGATCCTCGCCGACCTCGGCATGCCCAACGCCGGGGGCACCATCATCGCGACGACGACCATCGCCGGCCTGGTCGGCACCGCCGTGCTGCCCGACCTCGCCGCGCGCCGGGACCGGCGCCGCACCGTGCTGCTCACCACGACCGTGCTCGCCGTCGTGGCCTTCCCGCTGGTCGCGGTGCTGCCGACCCTGTGGCTGGTCGCGGTCGCCCTCGCGGTCGTCGGGTTCTTCCTGCTGGCCGGCCTGCCCATCGCCCTGGACTGGTCCGAGCTCGAGGCCGGCCCGGAGCGGGCCGCCACGGCCACCGGCTTCCTGCTCCTGGCCGGCAACCTCGGTGGCGCGGTGCTCGTGCTCGCCGTGCAGGTCGTCGTCGGCAACCCGTACCTGGCCCTGGGGGCGTTCGCGCTCCTCGCCCTGCCCGGCGTGCTCGTCGCGAGCCGGCTGCCCTCGCACGGCGGGTCGCACCGTGACGACGAGTCCGCCGCCTCGCGGGACGCGGCCGGATGAGCGGGTTCGTCCTCGGCGTCGACCTCGGCACCGGGGGCCCCCGGGTCGCGCTCGCCGGTACCGACGGGGTGCTCGTCGGCCACGAGAAGGAGACCGTCGAGCTGCGGCTGCTCCCGGGCGGGGGGGCCGAGCAGGACCCCGATGACTGGTGGCGAGCGATCCTGACGGCGAGCGGGCGCCTGCGCGAACGGCATCCGGCTGAGTACGCGCGGGTGGCGGCCATCTGCATGAGCAGCCAGTGGGGCGGCCTGGTGCCGGTCGACGCCGACGGCCGGCCCGTGCACCCGGCCCTGACCTGGATGGATGCGCGCGGCGCCCGGTACTCGCAGGAGCTCACCGGCGGTGGCCTGCGGGTGCCCGGGGGCTACAACGCACGGGCGCTGCGGCACTGGCTGTCGAGGACGGGCGGGGTGCCCACCCGCACCGGTAAGGACCCGGTGGGGCAGGCGGCCTGGCTGCGCCACGAGCGCCCGGAGGTCGATGCCGCCGCGGTGTGGCTGCTCGACGTGCCCGAGTACCTCACCATGCGGCTGACCGGTCGCGCCGTCGCCGGCTGGGACACCGCCGTGCTGCGCTGGTGCACCGACAACCGTGACCCCTCCGCCGTCGTCTGGGACCCGGCCCTGGCGCAGCGCTGCGGGCTCGACGTGCGCCGGCTGCCCGAGCTGGTGCGCCCCGCGAGCGTGGTGGGCACCGTGCTGCCGGCGGTCGCCGCCGACCTGGGCCTGCCCGACGGGGTGCGCGTCGTCGCCGGCACCGGCGACACGACCGCCGCAGCCGTGGGGGCCGGTGCCACCGAGGAGTACGACGCGCACCTCTACGTCGGCACCTCGGCGTGGCTCAGCTGCCACGTGCCGTTCAAGCGCACCGACATCGTGCACAACATCGCCTCGCTGCCCTCGGTCGTGCCCGGCACGTACTGGGTCGCCACCGTGCAGGACGTCGCGGGCAAGGCCGTCGACTGGCTGCTCGACTCGGTGGTCTACGCCCAGGACGGCATGCTCGAGGCCGCACCCCGTCCGGCCGACGCGCTCGACCGGCTCAACGCGCTCGCCGCGAGCGCACCACCGGGCTGCAACGGGGTCGTGTTCACGCCGTGGCTCAACGGCGAGCGCACCCCCGTCGACGACCCCACCGTGCGCGGCGGCTGGTTCAACGTGTCACTGTCGACCACCCGGGCCGACCTCGCGCGCAGTGTCTTCGAGGGCATCGCGCTCAACACCCGCTGGATGCTCGAGGTGGTGGAGGGGTTCACCAGGCGCGGTGCGCCGGCGGGGCTCTCGTCGCTGCGGTTCATCGGCGGCGGCGCGAGCTCGGCGCTGTGGTGCCAGACCATGGCCGACGTCCTGCAGGTGCCGGTGCGCCAGGTCGCCGACCCCGTCGTGGCCAACGCCCGCGGGGCCGCGCTGATCGCGGCGATCGGGGTGGGCGAGCTGGACTGGGCCGACGTGCCCTCCCGGGTGGAGATCGCGGCCACGTACACCCCCGACCCGGCGGCCCGGGCGGTGCACGACCGGCAGTACGCCGCGTTCCGTGACATCTACCGCCGCACCCACGGCCTGTACGCCCGCCACAACGCGGGGCGCGGCGACGCCGACTGAGAGAGGACCTGGAGGCCGCCCGACCGCCTCTAAGGATTTCCACAGGTTGGCGGAGGACGATACAGAGATGGCCCTCATGCAGCGGGCCCGCAGGGGTTCCATGGTCGCCGCGGCCGCGCTCGTGGTGGCGGGGCTGTCGTGCGCCCCTGAGGCCTGGGCCACCGATGCCCCGCGACCGGGTGCGACCCCGTCGCCCACCGGCAGCACCCCTTCGAGCACCCCCGGCCCGACGGTGCCCAGTGCCGCCGAGGTCGCGAAGGCGAAGGCCGCCGCCGCGGCGGTGGCCAAGGAGGTCGCCGACATCACGGCACAGGTGGCGAAGGCCGAGGCCCGGCTCGAGGTGCTGCAGCGCGGCGTGGCCGATGCCGTGACGGCGCAGGAGGAGGCGCAGCGGCAGCTGGCCGCCGCCGAGGCGTCGCTGCTGCGCGCGACCGCGAACCTCGCGACGGCCCAGCTGGTGCGCGCGAACGCCGACCGCTCGCTCTCCGCGACGGCCGCCCAGCTGTACATGCAGGGCAGCGACCTGCAGGACCTGACCACCCTGGTGCTCGCCCCACCCAACGTGATGTCCGACCTCGCGATGGTGATGGACCGCAACGCGCACCGGGTGCGCGACGACCTCGACGCCGCCACGTCGGCGGCGCAGGACGCCGCCACCCAGGAGCGGCTGCTCGGCGATGCCCGCGATGCCCGCGACCTCGCGGCCACGGAGGCGCTCGGCACGCTCGACGCCGCGAAGAAGGAGGCCGACCTGGCGGGCGCGGAGGCAGCCACCCTCGGGCAGAAGCAGGAGGAGCTGACCGCGCGGCTGGTCGTGCTCGAGCAGGGCGCCGCCGACCTCGAGGGGCTGCGCGAGGCTGCTGCGCGACTCGGCAGCACCGGTCTGGTCGGGGTGCAGGCGTCCGGGGGCGCACCCCGGGCCGCCCAGGAGATCGCCCGCCTGAAGATGGCGTCCTACGGCTGGGACGCGGGGGAGTTCACCTGCCTCGTCGGGCTCTGGAACGCCGAGTCGGGGTGGAGCTGGAGTGCCACCAACCCGTCGTCGGGGGCGTACGGCATCCCGCAGGCGCTGCCCGGCTGGAAGATGGCGAGCGCGGGCAGCGACTGGCTCACCAACCCGGCCACCCAGATCAGCTGGGGGATGGGCTACATCCGGTCGGTGTACGGCTCGCCGTGCAAGGCCTATGAGCGGTTCCGCTCCCGGTCGCCGCACTGGTACTGACGGCACCCGCCCGCTCCTCCGCGACCGTCGACGCCCCGTGTCGTGGGATGCCGTGCGCTAGGTTGCGCTGATGAACGAGCCCACCGGGGCGCAGACCCCGGGGACGGAGGAGGGCGTGGGTGAGCGCGCCATCGACGCGCTCCTCGCACAGGCCCGGTACGCGGCGCCGCACGAGCTTCCCGAGCTGGTGACCGAACAGGCGGTGCGCCTGGGGGCGCTCGACGCGACGATCTACCTGGTCGACCTGCAGCAGGTGTCACTCACCCCCTTCATCGGGCAGGCCGGCCCGGGGGCGGCACCGCGTCCCACGCTCCTGCCGGTCGACTCCACCGTGGCCGGGCGGGTGCACCAGCACGGGCAGGCCATCGTGCAGCCCGGCCCGGAGACCGGCGCGACCGTGTGGTTGCCGCTGCACGACGGCGCCACCCGCCTCGGCGTGCTCTCCGTGCACGTCGCCGACCCCGACGACGTGGCCACCCCGCAGGATCGGCTGTCGGTCTGGCTCGGCCGGTTCGCCTCCCTCGTGGGCCAGCTCGTGGCCCTGCGCGCCCGCTACGGCGACAGCATCGTCGTCGCCACGCGCTCGGCCGAGGTGGGTCTGGCCGCGGAGATCCAGTGGGGACTGCTGCCACCGCTGACCTTCGCCTCCGCCCAGGTGTCCGTGGCCGGCATCCTCGAACCTGCCTACGACGTCGCCGGCGACTCCGTCGACTACGCGGTCGACCCGGGCGTCGCCCGCATCGCCATCTTCGACGGCATGGGGCACGGGCTGCGCAGCGCCCAGCTGGCCGCCCTGTCCGTCGCGGCCTATCGCAACGCCCGGCGAGGTGGCCGCTCGCTCACGGCGACGGCGGCCGCCATCGACGAGGCCGTGGAGGCGGGGTCGGGCGGGGAGTCGTACACCACGGCCGTCCTCGCCGAGCTGGACACCGGCACCGGGCAGCTGTCCTGGGTGAACGCGGGCCACCCCGAACCGTTGCTGCTGCGCCAGGGGCAGCTCGTTCGAAGCCTGCACGTCGACCCCGGCCTGCCGTTCGGGCTCGGGCTGCGCGACACCGACCACGCCTATGCGGTGGGTACCGAGCAGCTCGAGCCCGGTGACCAGGTGCTCTTCCACACCGACGGCGTCACCGAGGCCCGGTCGCCGGCGGGTGACCAGTTCGGGGTCGACCGGCTCGTCGACCTCCTTGCCCGCACGGTCGCCGAGAACCTGACGCCCGCGGAGTCGATGCGCCGCGTGGGACGCGAGCTGCTCGCGCACCAGGAGGCCCACCTCACCGACGACGCCACCCTCCTGCTCCTGCACTGGCCGGGCCAGGCCGTGGCTGGCGAGGGGCCGGGCTGAACCGGTCGCCCTACCCGACGTCGAAGGCGGCCCACACCGACTTGCCGACGCCCGCGTCGACCACCACGCCCCAGTCACGGCTCACGACGTCGACGATGGCCATCCCACGGCCGACGACGTCGTCGTCCCCGGCCTCCACCAGCACCGGCATCGACACCGACCCGTCCTCCACCGCGAGGACCACGTCGTCGGGGAAGGCCGTGATCGTCACCGTGAACGCCGTCCCGGCGTGCCGCAGGGCATTGGTCGCCAGCTCGCTCGCCACCAGGGTGACGTCGTCGACGAGCAGGGCCAGGTCGTGCCCGGTCAGGTGCTCGCGGACGAACCGCCGAGCGGTGGCGACGCTCTGCCGCTCCGGCGCCAGGGTGATCCCGTGGGCCCACAGGGGTCCGACTCTCCGACTCACCATCCACCCCCCCGCCCTCGCCGCAGCAGGCACTGCCGCTACGGCAGACGTCAGTGCATGGTCTGGGCACGAATGTGACGCCGTATGCCTCCACCGTAGCCAGCCGAGGTGCGCCGTGGTCCCTCCCGTGAGGGCCATCTGGTGTGACCCCGGGCCCACACCCGGGATCGGCGTGGTGATTGCCGCTAAGGTCGACGGGTCAGAACCGTTCGCCCGTGACCGCGGTGACGCTCGAGCCCTTCCGCAGAGGCCAAGGAGAGCGCATGCGCGAGTCGGATCCTCGGATCAGCGGTGGTGGGGATGACGAGCTCACGGCCCGGATGGCCCACGCCAACCGCCTCATCGACGACGAGCCGCGTCGGGCGCGCGGGCGCCGCGGCCACATCGGTCGGCTGGACCGGTTGTGTTCGGTGCTGACCCGGGTGCTGCCGGCGTCCGGGGTCGGGCTCAGCCTCCTCACCGATGACAACCACGGAGGCACGGTCGCCGCGTCCGACGCGAGGAGCCGCAACCTCGAAGAGCTGCAGTTCACCCTGGGCGAGGGCCCCTGCATCGACGCCTACGTCTCGCGCCGGCCCGTGCTCGAGCCCGATCTCGACACGCACGGCGCCCGACGCTGGCCCGGCTACGCCCTGGCCGCGCAGGAGCACGGCGTCCACGCCGTCTTCGCGTTCCCGCTGCAGGTCGGGGCGGCTCGCGCCGGGGCCCTCGACGTCTACCGAGCCGAGGCGGGGTCGCTCAGTGCCGAGGCCCTCACCCAGGCGGTCACCTTCGCCGACGTGGCGATGGGGCTCCTCGTCGACGGCCAGGCACAGGCCGGCGAGCACCGCGCCTCCACCGACCTGGACCACGCACTGGCCAACCGCCTCGAGGTCTACCAGGCCCAGGGCATGGTGATGGTCGACCTCGGCGTGGGCATCGAGGAGGCCATGGCCCGGCTGCGGGCGCACGCCTTTGCCGAGGGCCGATCCATCGGGGATGTCGCCCAGGACATCGTCGCCGGTAAACTGGTCCTGGATCGGGACCGCACATGAGCCCCACAGCAGCGACGCGCTGGCGCGCCACACGAGCGGGAGGCCGGACCGCATGATCGCCGTCGATCGCCTGGCCGAGGTCTTCGTCGAGGTGGCTGACACCCTCGTCGACGACTTCGACGTCATCGAGTTCCTGGAGTCGCTGACCAGGCACACCGCCGAGGTCAGTGACACGGCATCGGCCGGCCTGCTCCTGACCGACGCGCACGGCCGGCTGCAGTACATGGCGTCCTCGGCGTCGTCGGTGAAGATGCTCGAGCTGTTCCAGCTGCAGTACCAGGAGGGCCCCTGCCTGGACTGCTTCAACACCGGCACCGCCGTCGTCAACAGCGACCTGCACCAGGCCGGGGAGCGGTGGCCACGGTTCGCGCCGCGTGCCGTCGAGGCCGGGTTCCAGTCGGTGCACGCCTTCCCGCTGCGTCACCGCCAGAAGGTGATCGGGGCGCTGAACCTGTTCAGCGCCGACGTCGGGCGCCTCCAGGAGATCGACGTCCGCATCATCCAGTGCCTGGCCGACATCGCCACCATCGGGCTCCTCCAGGAACGCACCATCCGCAGCGGCGAGATCCTCACCGAGCAGCTGCAGAGCGCCCTCAACAGCCGGATCACGATCGAGCAGGCCAAGGGCGTCCTGGCCCGCACGCACGGCATCAGCGTCGACGCCGCGTTCGAGCGGATGCGCGGCTACGCCCGCGCTCACCACCACCGGCTCAGCGACGTGGCCCACGATGTGGTCGCCGAGCCCGGTCGCCACCCGGAGCTCACCACGGCGGTCTGACCCGGTCGAGCGCGGGCCGGCCCGTCAGGCGAACGCGCCGGGCCGCATCGGCAGCCCGCCCGGGCGGGCGAGCGAGCGGTACATCGGCAGCCGCTGCGCCTGCAGTACGTCCAACAGGTCGAACAGGCGCCTGACCGACCCGGCGGCACCGGTCAGGACCAGCGGCACCCGCCGCCGAGCCGTCAGGAGCAGGTGGGCGGAGGCGACGTCGCAGAAGGTCAGGTCGGTGACGTCGACCTCGGCGGTCGTGTGGCCGAGGGTGGTGAGCAGCTCGAGCTCGCGCCGCAGCATCTCCAAGGTGGCGATGTCGGCCTCACCGGACAGCTCGAGCACCCAGGGGCGGCCGTCACGGTGACGGGCCCGCAGGGTTGCGCACGAGACGGTTCGCGACCACAGAGGCGTTGCGACGACGGTTCCCATGGTGACTCCGGCGGTGGTGGGTGACGCCACCGGGGTCCCGGGCAGCCGTGCTCCTTCGAGTGTAGGTCGCGGTGTCAACCGCTGGCGCGGTCCGAGACGGCTCAGCGGGCCGCCAGTGCGTCGGTGAGCAGCGACACCAGCGCCTCGAGCTGCACGTCGGCCGACGAGCCGACCTCCTCGTCGGAGCCGTCGAGGGCCCTGGCCGCGAGCCCGGCCTTGTCGTCGATGAGCTCGGCGAGGCGCGAGTCGATGGTCTGGGCGGCGATGATCCGCCACGCGGTGACCGGCTCGGTCTGACCGATGCGGTGCACCCGGTCGATGGCCTGGGTCTGCTCCGCCGAAGTCCAGGACAGCTCTGCCAGAACGAGGTTCGAGGCGACCTGGAGGTTCAGGCCCACGCCGGCCGCGGTGAGGGAGCACACGACGACGGCGACGTCGGGGTCGGTGAGGAACGCCTCGATGTTGGCCTTGCGCACCTTCGGCGTCTGGTCGCCACGGATGGAGGCGTAGCGAAGGCCGCGCTTGGCGAACGTCTGCTCGGCGGTGTCCATGACGTCGATGTGCTTGGCGAAGAACACGACCTTGCCGACGTTGCGGGCCAGCTGGGCGGCGTAGTCGGCGGCGAGACCGGCCTTGGCCTGGCCGATCTTGCGCATCACGGTGAACACGTTGTCGCCGGTCTTGTCCGAGCCGGCGTTCTTGCGCTCCGCCACGGCGACCCGGCGCACCAGGTCGTGGTCGATGCCCTCGATGTCGACGACCACCGGACGGGCGGCCAGCGCCGCGTCGTACCGGGCGACCAGGCGGCGGGCGAGCTCCTGCTCCGCGGCGCGGATCGAGCGGCCGGCCTCGTCGTCGAGCTCGACCGGCAGGTCGGCCACGCGGCGGGCGGGGATGTCGGAGGCGACGTCGACCTTGCGGCGGCGCACGATGCCGAGGTCGATGACGCTGGTGCGCGCGGCGGCGTAGAACCCGCGGTCGGCCGGGGTCAGGCCGGTCTCCTCGAGGGCCGCCATGAGGGTGCGGTTCGGCTTCTTCTCGCCGATCCAGCCGAGGAACTGCCAGATCGCCTTGAAGTCCTCGATGTCGTTGATGAGCGGCGTCCCGGTGAGGGCCATCAGCAGCGCGTTGGCGCTGCGCGACCGGATGCGCTCGGACAGCTCGAGCACGTGCTGCGAGCGCTGCGACGACTTGTTCTTGATGAAGTGCGCCTCGTCGACGACCATGCCGCGGAAGCCGTGGTTGCCCAGCCAGCCCACGTGCCGGTCGAGGATCTCGTAGTTGACGATGACGATGTCGGCGAAGCCGTCGATGGTGTCACCGTCACCGTGGATGACCGTGGCCTTGCGGCGGGGGGTCCACAGCTCGGCCTCGTGGGCCCAGTTCGTCTTGACGACGTTCGGCACGACCACGAGCAGGGGGAAGGCGTCGGCGGCATCGGCGGCGAGCAGCGCCTGCGCGGTCTTGCCCAGGCCCGGCTCGTCGGCGAGCAGGAAGGTGCGGTGGCCGGCCGCGGCCGCCGCCACGACCTGGGCCTGGTGGTGCATCAGCTCCAGGCCCCGGATGCCGTGCACCACGTCCGCCGGCTCGGGCAGCGGCATGCAGGTGGCGTCGCCGCCGTACTCGAAGGCGCGGAAGAGGGGGGTGAGCAGCTCCCAGCTCGCGAGCCGGTTGGTGGTCGGTCGGGCGACCGGCACCGCCGAGAAGTCGGGTGCGAGGAAGGGGTTCGCCAGCTGGCGGGCGATGACCGTCTGGGGCACGACCCGGCGGGTGGTGGTCGCCGACTGGGTGGGGGCCTCGGGCTCCGGCTCCGGTGCGGGCTCGCGTCCGGCGGATCGGAGCAGGTCGTTCTTGAGGTCGACCGCCTGGGGCGAGACGAAGGCCCCCTCGGCGAGCAGCTCGAGCAGGGAGGTGTCGCGGGCCGCGGTCTTGGCCAGGATCGTGGCGATGCCGTCGAGCCGTGACAGCATCGCGACCCGCTCGCTCTCCGCGGCGGTGGTGTCGGCCTTGACCCGGGCCCGTTCCTCGCGGACCAGGAGGGCGACCACCTGGTAGGCCGTGCGCCCGCTGGGCCGGACCTTGCCGCGCTGGGCGGCGGCCTCGACCTGCCGCACGGTCTTGGCGAGGACGGGGATGATTCCCTCGTCGTCACCGGCGTGCGAAGTGCGCCGGTCGCGCGGCGGGGTACGCGGCGCACCGGCTCGGCGCGATGTTCGCTGTGCCAAGCGGATCCTTCTACTCAGTCGGACACGGCGTGGAGCCGACGGCGCGGGGCCCACCGAACCTCAAGGCGACGCGACTGCGTGGCCGACAGGACGGCATCCGGACCACCGCGGACGCGCGCCAGGGACCTAGCCCTGGCCCCCGTGTCACTGATGCGTCCTCGCCGAACGACGGGACGCACGCCAATCGTACGTCGTCCGGCGCCGGAACGGGTGCCCGGTGGGTCGCGAGACTCTGACGTGGGCTGTCGCACGGGTCCGGGATGGCCGATCATGGGGTCGTGCGCACCGGGACCTCGAACGACAGGGCAGCCGCCCTGCTCGCGCTGCACTCCGGCCCCGGCTTCGTGCTGCCGAACGCGTGGGATGCCGGTTCGGCCCGGGTTCTCGAGCAGGTCGGCTTCCCGGCCGTCGCCACCACGAGCGCGGGGATCGCCTGGGCGTGCGGGGTCCCCGACGGCGGTGCCATCGACCGCGACGCGATGCTCGGGCACATCGGGCGGATCGTGGATGCCGTGGGCGTGCCGGTGACCGCCGACCTCGAGGACGGGTACGGCGCGACCGCCGAGGAGGTCGGCCGCACCGTGGCGCGGGCCGCCGAGCTCGGTGCGGTGGGCGCCAACATCGAGGACGTCACGGGTGGGCGGCTGTACGGCATCGAGGAGGCCGTCGAGCGGCTGTCCGCGGCCCGGGTGGCGGCCCCGTGGGGCACGTTCGTGCTGAACGCGCGCACCGACACGTACTTCGTCGGCGTCGAGGGCGACGTGTTCGCCGAGACCGTCGAGCGGTGTTCTCGCTACCTCGAGGCGGGCGCCGACTGCGTCTTCGTGCCCGGCGTCGTCGAGGCCGACGACATCCGTCGGCTCGCGGCCGCCATCCCCGGCCCGCTCAACGTGGTGGCCGGGTTGGCGAACACCATCGACGCACCCACGCTGTTCTCGCTGGGCGTCGTGCGGGTCAGCCTGGGCGGGAGCCTGGCCCGGGCGTCGCTCAGCCTGCTGGAGCGAGCCGGCCGCGAGCTCGTCGAGCACGGGACGCTCGGCTTCCTCGACGGTGCGATCTCGTACGCCGACCTGCAGCAGCGCTTCGGCGCCTGAGTGCGTTGGTCGGCCGCGCGGTGAGCACCCGACCCGAGCAGGTGCTCGACGGGCTCGTGGCCAGTGGGCGTGAGCCCGGTGGTGCGGTGGCCATCGTGCGTGACGGGGTTGTCCTGGTCGACCACTGCGCCGGCACGCGCGACGGTGGCTCGCCGTGGACGGCCGACACCCTCGTGATGACCTTCTCGGTCGCCAAGCCGTTCGCCGCGCTGGCCTTCCTGGATGCCGTGGCCGAGGGGGTCGTCGGGCTCGACCAGCGGGTCACCTCGGTCTGGCCGGCGTTCGAGCGGGCGGGCAAGGGCGACACGACGATGCGTCACCTGCTCGCCCACCAGGCCGGGCTCCCCGCCTTTCCCGAGGCCGCGCTCCAGGTCGAGTACGACGACCGGGAGGCGCTCGTCGGCCTCCTCGCGGCGGCTGCCCCGGTCCACCCGCCGGGTGCCGGGGTCGCCGAGCACGCCCTCACCTACGGACACCTGCTCGACGAGGTGCTGCGTCGGGCCACCGGCGAGCCCCTGGTCGAGCGGTTCACCCGCCTCGCTGCGGTGGGTGGGTGGGACCTGCACCTGCGGGTCGAGCCCTCCGACTTCCCGCGGGTGGCAACGCTCGTGGAGCCGACGGGGCGTTGGCGCTCCGACTACCTCGCGGACCCGCGCTGGGGCCCGGCGCTGGGCCGGCCGCCCGGGCTGCTCGACGTCGAGGTGCTGAACTCCGAGCGGTTCCGGGGCACGCCGTTCCCGGCCGTGGCCCTGCACGCCTCCGCGCTGTCCCTGGCCCGCTTCTACGACGACGTGGTCCGACCTTCGGGTCTCGTCGCGGGCCGGCTCGGCCACGACCTGTGGCACGCGTACGTGTCGCCCGCGGCGGTCGGCCACGACCTGGTGCTCGACCGGCCGGTCACCTGGACGCTCGGCTTCCAGGTCGACGAGGAGGACGGGCGGGTCGCCCTGGGGATGGGTGGGGCTGGCGGCTGCTCGGCCTGGGCAGAACCCGCCGCGGGCTACGGCGCCGCCTACCTGACCCGGGGGCTGGGTGGACACGACCGGGCCGAGCTGGTCTGGGACGCCGTCGCGGCCGGCATCCCACCGACTACCTCTTGACCCCGGCGTCCCGGGTGGTCACTCGGAAGTGGCCGCCGTGCGAGGTGGGTCTGCAGGACGATCACCACGCACGGCGGCCCGGGGCCCCGTACTGCGTCCGGGGGAGGGCCCCTGCGGGCCGCTGATCCGTCGCCCTGGGAGGGAGACGCGTCGGATCTGCGGTTCCTCGATCACGGCTGGCGCCAGTGTGCTCATCACTGCTGGCGCCAGCGTGCTTGGGGGTGTGGAGCCGGGCGGCCGCTGTCGAGCCGGCGGCGCGCAGGCGGCGGCCTTCCGGGTCGTGCCCAGCAGCACCGGGCGTGCGGCAGCCAGCGGGACGCGGGCGCACCCGCGCACGCCGAGCGTGCCGCTGCGCTTCGATGGCTGCCATGCCGGACTCCCACGATGGTGCTCTCGCCACCGGGGTCCAGGGCAGCCGTACCCCTTCAGAGTAGGCCTGTCGGCCCCGTTCCGACAGGCCTCGGGGCGGTCGCGCACCGAGCGCGGGGCCGGCCGGGCCCCTGACCTGCAGCGCGGCGCCCGCTCTGGTCGGCGGGAAAGCCGGTCACTGGCTGATGGCGGCTCGGATCAGGCGGGCGTAGGCCTTGGCCCCGGCGCCGGGCCGCGGGTGGATGCCGTCGGAGTACAGGAGCCTGGGGTGCTGGGCGGCGTAGGTGTCCCAGTCGACGACGACCACGTTTCCCGTGCCGAACCGTCGGCCCGCGCTGCGGATCGATGCGTTGGACTGGGCCGTCCACGACCGGTCGGCGTGGCAGGTCACCAGGACGACGCGCCTGCGGTCCTGCAGCAGGGTGAGGATCGAGGTGAGGTCGGCGCTGCGGATCCGGCCGTTGGTGCCCGCGCCGATGACGACCACGTCGCCGAGCCGGCCGAGCCTCTTGCGCTCCCGGATGCGGTCGAAGATCACCTCGGGCTGCCGGCTCACGGCGGCGTCGACGGTGACCTTGGGGAGCTGGGCGTCCAGGGCCGCGGAGGCGGCGAGCATCACGGAGTCGCCGACCGCGGTGGTGGAGGTGGCGCCCTGGTCGTCGGGCTCGGGCTTGGCCGGCTGGGCTACGGGCGGGGCGGCGCGCGGCGGCCGCGACGTCCTCGGTGCGGGCGTGGCCGGTTCCGTGGCGGTGGGCTGTTCGGCTGCTCTGGCCTTGGTCAGCGGGCCCGTGCCGACCGGGGCGAGCGCCCTCAGCTCGTCCGGCAGGGTGGGCTCGCGAACCACGCTGAGCCCCACGCCGAGCGCGATGACGGTGCAGACCGTCGCGATGACGGCCAGGTGCCGCCGGGTGAGGGGGCCCAGGCCGCTGGGCTCGTTCAGGTCGGCCCAGAGCCGGCCGACCGCTCCCCGGCGCACCGGCATCTCGACGTACCGGTACGAGAGCGAGGCGGCCAGGAGGGTGAGGCCGAAGCGGGCCACCTCGACGGGCCAGCCACGCGACTCGAGGTCGGCTCCGGGGCGCAGCACCATGAAGATCGGCCAGTGCCAGAGGTAGATGCCGTACGACCGCTGACCGACCCAGCGCAGTGGTTGTACCGACAGGGCCCGGGCGAACCCGGTTCCGTTGACGGCGGCCGCTGCCACGACTCCGGCGGTGAGCACGCCCACCCACAGGAAGCCGCCCCGGTACAGCGCCCACGACATCGGGTCGGCGAACCGGAAGGCCGCGACGAGACCGACCAGTGACGCCAGGCCGATGCCGCTGACCGTTCGGCGGGCCTGCGGCGTGAGGGCCGCGATCGCGCCTCGTTGCGACCAGTACGTGGCCAGGACCGCTCCGACCAGCAGGGACATGGCGTGGGTGTCGGTGCCGAAGTAGACCCGGCCCGAGTCGGTGACGAAGGGGATGCCGTCGCGGATCGCGATCCACGCCATCAACGTCGTCGACGCGAGCACCCCGGCGGCCGCGCCGATGCGCACCGCGAGCGCCCCGCCGAGTCGCCAGAGGCCGTAGAGCAGCAGCGGCCAGACGAGGTAGAACTGTTCCTCCACCGCGAGCGACCACAGGTGCTGCAACAGCGGGGGCCGGCCGGTGGCCTCGAAGTAGGGGGTGCCGTGCAGCACGTACCCCCAGTTGGTCACGTAGAGCACCGCCGAGATGGCGTCCTCGCGGACTCGCGCGGCGGCATCCTGGGCGACCGTCATCGCGAGCAGTGAGGTGGCGACCAGCACGAGCACCAGCGCCGGCAGGAGCCGCCTCGCGCGGTGCAGGTAGAAGCGGCCGAGGCGCAGGCGGCCCCGGGCGTCGAGCTCGCTCAGCAGCAGTGAGGTGATGAGGAACCCGGACAGGGTGAAGAAGACGTCGACGCCGAGGAAGCCGCCGGGCAGCCAGTTCGGGTTGGCGTGGAAGATGAGGACCGCCGTGACGGCGATCGCCCGCACACCTTCGAGGCCGGGCATGCGCTGCAGCCGCCCGCTGCGCACCGGGGTGGGCGCGGGTCTGTCGATGACGTCAGCCGTCATCGCGGCTCGCTATCACCCGCCCGATTCTCCGGCGCCGTCGGATCCGCTGTCCCGCCGCCACGCCGCACGCGCTGCCTGACGTCGAGTCCGCCCGAGACCTGACCCACCACCTCGGCTGACGGTCAGAGCGAGACGATGATCCCGCGCCGGTCGAGCACGGTGGCGACGGCGATCGTGATGACGGCGATGGCGGCGGCCTGGACCAGGCTGAGCCACAGGGGAGCACCGGCATACCACCAGTCGACGCCGGGCAGCTGGAGGGCTCCGAGGAGGAGGAGGTTGGCGAGGTAGAGAAGCAGGGCGTTCCGCCCCACCCGCTGGACCGGGAGCCACCGTGTCGGGTGGCCGCCCACCAGGGCACCGAGCGCGGTGAGGACCAGGAGGCTCAGCCCCAGGCTGAGGAGCATGTAGGTGGGTGAGGCGGCATCCTTCGAGACGTCGACCCACTGCGACAGGACGAGTGCCGCGACGACCGCGGCCACGCCGGTCACCGCTGCCAGCTCGAGCCGGCGCGCGGGGTCGTGGATCCGCCGGCCGGCGTCGACCACGGCGGTGGTGAGCATCAGCAGGGCGGCCCAGGAGACGACTCCCGGGAGCCCGTTGTGCGAGGTGTGCAGCACCGTGGCGCCCCAGCCGTGGTCGAAGAACCACTGGTAGACCGCCAGGCAGAGAAGGCCGGTCAGGGCGCGCACGACAGGCGGGGCGAAGACGACGGGGAGCAGCAGGAGGGTCGCGCCGCCGAGGGCCTGGAGCACGCCCCAGTAGCCGCTCACCCCGGGGACGGGGTCGACCATCGCCTGTCCGGCGCTGATGACCGCACCGATGCCGATGAGCGCCAGGCCGCGGGTGGCGAGGTGCCGGTACGCCGCTGCGCTTCCGTCCTGGTCGCGGCGGCGGCGCATCGAGGGGCCGACCGTCAGGGCGATGGCGACCACGAACATCGGGGCGACGAGGTCGGCGACGGTGTAGCCGACGCCGACGGTGTGCTTGATGAAGGGCGGGAAGACACGCACCCCGAGCTCGAAGTTGCCCAGGGCCATGAGGAGGACGGCGATGCCGCGGAAGGCGTCGGTGGTGGGGTCACGTGCGGTGACGGGTGACGTCGTGGGTGCGTGCCCGACCGCGGGGGTCGTGCCCTCGGCTGCGATGCCCATGAGGCCTCCTTGCGGCCCGTGGATGCCGCACGGCTGCCTGTCGGCGCTCGCCCAGGGCTCGTCGTGCGTTCCCGCGGGCTTCTCCCTCCAGCGTCCCGCGTCAGGCGGTCAGAAGCCATGGTCAGTGGGCTGCTGCTCAGTCACATCGCGGGTCGAGGCCTCGGGGGTGCAGGGATGACCTCGAGCGCCGCGTGGTCCTCCTGGTCTATTTACGCCTGCGCCGGCGATCCGTCACGCTGAGGACGTGCCAGCGACGGACGGGCTCATCGGGCGTGAGGCTGAGCTCGCCGAGGCGGCCGCCGCCATCCGGAGGCTGGGCGCGGGCCGCGCCGCCGCCCTCGTCATCGAGGGCGAGGCCGGCATCGGCAAGACCCGCCTGGTGCGCAGCCTGGTCGAGGATGCCAGCGCTCGTGGCACCACCGTCTTCTACGGCCGCACCCACCCCTTCGAGCGCACCCGCCCGTTCGGCGTGCTCGCCGAGGCACTTGCCCTGCGGCGACGTTCGCCGGATCCTCGTCGGGCAGCCGTCGCCGAGCTGCTGGCGGGCGCCGGCGCAGCGGCCGGCGCGCCCGCGGTCGGCGACGTCCAGTACCGGGTCGTCGAGGAGGTCGTCGACCTCGTCGAGTCGGCCTGCGCCGAGCACCCCGTGCTGCTGGTGGCCGAGGACCTCCACTGGGCCGATGCCGGCAGCCTGCAGGCGATCTCGTCGGTCGCCCGGAGCCTGCCGCTGTCACCCGTGCTGGTCGTCGTGACCACCCGACCGTCCCCGTTGCCCGGCGAGCTGGTGAGGCTGCTCGACGACCTCACGGCCGCAGGGGCTCCCACGGTGCACCTCCAGCCGATGACGCCCGACCAGGTGGGCGAGCTCGCCGCTGCCGTCCTCGGCCTGCCGCCGGGGCCGGTGCTGAGCGGCCTGCTGGACAAGGCGGGGGGGAATCCGTTGTGGGCGAGAGCGATCCTGCGCACCCTGGGAGACGAGGGGCTGCTTCGCAGCACGGGAGATGCCGTCGACTCGACCACGTCGCAGCTCCCCGCCTCCTTGGGTGAGCTGGTGGTGCGGCGGCTCCGGGACCTCCCGCCGGAAACGCTGGAGCTGCTCCAGGTGACCGCCGTGCTCGGTGACGCCGTCTCGGTGCACGACGTCGCGGCACTTGCCGGCCGTCCCCCTGCCGAGGTGGCCGCCCGGCTCGGCGAGGCGTTCGAGGCACACCTCCTGGACGAGGCCGACGAGCGGGTGGTCTTCCGCCACCCGCTGGTGCACGACGCGGTCTACCAGCACCTGCCCGCCCCCGCCCGCCGCCTCCTGCACCGCCAGGCGGCGGTGGCCCTCGTGGCCGCCGGGGCCGACCGGCTCGACGTCGCCGACCACCTGCTGCACGGGGCCGAACGCGGCGACGAGGAGGCCGTCTCCTGGCTGCGGGAAGCAGCCCGGGAGGCGTCGGCGCAGGCGCCCTTGGTTGCCGTCGAGCTGCTCCGGCGGGCCCAGGCGCTGCTGCCGCCGACCCATCCGGACGCGGACGGCGTCTCGGCCGAGCTCGTCCAGGCCCTGCTGCGCGCCGGTCTGGTGACCGAGGCCTCGAGCCTCGCCGAGTCGGTGCTCAGCCGCAGGCACACCGCCGAGGTGGATGTTCCGGTGCGGCTCGCCCTGCTCGGCGCGCTGGCCCTGCAGAACCGGGCCGAGGAGGTGGTGAGCGTCGCGGAGGCCACCCTGGCGATGTCACCAGGGCTCCACCCCGTGCAGCAGGTGCCGGTGCTCGCGCAGCAGAGCTGGGCCCACACCTACTCCGGCGACCAGGATGCGGGTGCCGCCGTGGCCCGGCGTGCCCTGGCCGTCGCGGAGGAGGCGGGCGACGACGCCATGACGGTATGGGCCCTGAGCGCCCTGCTCGTGGCGGTGGGCCGTCAGGGCCGATACGGCGAAGCTCTCGGTCATGCCCGGCGGGCCGCGGCCCTGGCGGCGCGGGCGCCCGTGACGAGAGCCCTGCCGCTCCAGCCCGCGTTCTTCCTCGGCCTGGCGCTGTTCGACTGCGACCTGCTGCCCGAGGCGCGCGCCGCCTACCGCGAGGCCCTCGACGACGAGTTCACCTCGGGCTGGTGGCTCTCGGACACGCTCCTGGCGGATGCCGTGGTGTCGTTCGCCCGAGGTCAGTGGGATGACGCGGTGCCCAGCCTCGTCGCCGGTGCCCAGGCCGCTCAGGACAAGGGGAACGCCCTGCTCCTGAGCCAGTCGCTGGCCTACCGGGTCATCATCGCCACCGGGGTCGGGGACCTGCGCGCCGCCCGCGAGCTCGCGACGGGGATCGTCGCCTCCGTGGAGGGCGACCGGCTCGGCTACAACGCCGGCATCCTCGGGTCGGCCGTGGCCGCGCTGTTGGCCGCCGACGGCGACGACGGCAGTGCCTATGAGGTGCTGCTGCGGTGCTGGCGGTTCGAGGCTGAGCGGGGCGACCGCTTCTACCACCGCTGCCTGGCGCCGGACCTCGTGCGCCTCGCGGTGGCGCTGGGTCACCCAGAGGTGGCCGCGGAGGTCGCCGACGTGGTTGCGGCCGGTGTCGCGCTGGCGCCCGAGGTGGCATCCGTGCGCAGCCTCGCGCTGCGCTGCCGGGGGCTCGTGCTCGACGACCCGGACCTCCTGCTGGAGGCGGTCGAGGCCGCCCGCCAGGCGGCCCTCCTCGTCGACCACGCCGGGGCCTGTGAGGACGCCGCGGCCTCGCTCGCCCGGTGCGGGCGCCACGAGGAGGCGTCGGCTCTCCTCGGCGAGGCGCTGGAGCGGTACGAACGGGCCGGCGCCGACGCCTGGGCAGCCCGGGTGCGGGCGGGCCTACGCGCCCTTGGCGAGCATCCCGCCCCACGCGGCCCTCGGGAGCGGCCGACCGAGGGCTGGGCGAGCCTGACCCCCACGGAGCGGTCGGTGTCAGTGCTCGTGGCCGAGGGCCTGACCAACGGCGCGGTCGCCCGGCGGCTCTACATCTCGCCGCACACCGTGAACACACACCTGCGGCACGTGTTCGCAAAGCTGGGCGTGTCGAACCGGGTGGCCCTGGCGGGAGTGGTGAATCGCTCGATCGAGTGATGTCGTCGGTTCTGCCCGCGCGCAGCATCGAGGGGTCCACCGCGCTCGGCAACCGGCCGGGCGCCAGACCACCCGGAGGTTCCCGATGCCCAGGATCGTCATCACCCACGCCGTCAAGGACGTCGAGAGGTGGCTCCAGGGCCACGACGAGCGGCACGCGGCAGTCCCGGGCATCGCCAACGGCGCCGACCTGGTCGCCCTGGACGGCAGCCCGCAGACGGCTCTCACCTTCGACGTCGACGACGTCAGCGCCCTGACCGCGATGCTCGCCGACATGCCTCCGGACGTGGCCGCCCAGGCCGAATCGCACGGGGTGCTCATGCCGATGACCGTCTACGTCGAGCGGTAGGGGAGCACCATGAACCACGCGGCGACGATGCGACGGTCCTACGAGCTGATCAGCCACGGCGACATCGACGGGTTCGGCCGCCTCGTGGCGACCGGGTTCGTGGAGCACCAGGTGACCCCGGGCCTCCCCCCCACCAAGGAGGGTGTGCTCGAGCTGTTCCGCGGCTACCTGGCCGCATTCCCGGACCTGCGGATGCACGTCGACGAGATCATCGCCAGCGGCGACACGACCGTGGCGCGGGTGACCGTGACGGGTACCCAGGACGGCGAGTTCATGGGGATGCCGCCCTCCGGCCGCCGGGCCGAGGTGCAGCTGATCGACATCATGCGGTTCGACGACGCCGGTCTCATCGCCGAGCACTGGGGCGTGGTCGACAGCCTCTCGTTGCTCCAGCAGCTCGGCATCATCCCGACGGGCGCACCCACGGCGTAGC
>DASSQL010000368.1:0-9209 GCA_035702525.1 Ornithinibacter sp.
AGGTGCCGTTGGACGACTGGAGGTCCTCGACCCACCAGCGCTGGCCGTCGGTGGTCAGCTGCGCCTGGCGCCGGCTCACGCCCGGGTCGCCCGTGCAGTCGACCTCCGGGTGGATGTTGCGGCTGGTCGACGGGCGACCGACGAGCACGCTCGTGGCCGCGAGCTCGACGACGATCGGGAGCCCGGGTGAGGGGCAGGGGTCGTCGCTCTCCTGGGCCTGGTACCAGTCGGGGTCGACCCAGACCTCGACCACCCACTCGGCGGTCCTGGCCGGGGCCAGTGGCGCCTGGTCCCCACCGCCGGCCGCCACGGACGCGGCATCGGCGCCGGTCGAGGGGTCGGGCGGTCGCGGGAGCGAGCCGGTCGTGAAGTCGTAGCCGCAGGCCTCGCAGAACAGCGCGGCGGCCCCGCGGGGTGTGCCGCAGTTGGGGCAGGGTTGCGGGGCGGCCGGGTCCGGCGGGGCGGCCGGGGCGGCCGGGGTGGCCGGCGTGACCGCGCCGGTGGCCGCGGCCCCGGTCGGGATCGGGACCCCACACGTGTCGCAGTAGTCGGCCGCGGCCGAGGCGTGCCCGTTGGGGCAGGTGAACGTACTCACGGGTTGACCCTCCGCCCTGCGCCTGCCCGCAGCGACGCGAAGGAGGACGTCCTCACTTCTTCACCCGGGTCGTCTTCGTGGACGCCGTGTCGAGCGCCATCTCGTCGAGCTTGTCGATGCTGCGGCGCAGCCGAACGGTGCCGGTGCCGGCGTCGTCGATCTCGACGATCTTGCGCAGCCTGGACGTGGCCTCGTCGTTGCCCGTCTCGGCGGCGAGCTGCACCGCGCGACCCAGCTTGGCCGTCGCCGTGGTGTTGTCACCCGCAGCCTTGGCCGCGAGGCCGTCCTGGATGGCCTCGGCCAGCTCGGCCTGACCGGTGTAGTGGGCGACTGCCGGGTCGATGCGCGTCGTCAGGGTGTCGTCGTTGGACCACATCGCCTTGACCATTCCCTGCGCGACCACGGCGTCGTCGACGGCGATCTGGACCCGCGAGGCCAGCTGCTCCTGGCCGACCGCCTTCGCCGGGAGGCGCACCGCCACGTGGTAGTCGCGCGACTCGTCACCCCAGGCGCCGGTCGGGTAGGCCCCGGTCAGGGCGTTGACGTCCTGGCGCCGCGTGGTGAGGTCCTCGACGGTCGGCGACACCTGGCGCACGAAGAGCACCTGGGCCCCCTGCGGCGCCCACACGCGCAACGACGCGTCGGCGACCCCGCGGCCCATCGACTGCTGCATGATCCGTCCGAAGTCGGCCGCCATCTGGTCGGGCTTGGCGATCAGGTCGACACTGCCGAGCAGGGCCGTGGCGATCATCCGGACCTCGGCCACCTGCCAGGCAGAACCCACGCCGCGGCAGTCGCACTGGAACCGGCCACGTGCGGCCTCGATGGCCGCGCCGAGCTGTTCTGGCGTCTCGTGCTGGTTGATCCCGTCGGTGAGCAGGATGGCGTGCCGCTGGGTGGCGCTGGGCACCCCGGCGAAGAGGCGGGTGGCCAGCGTGAGCCAGGTGCCCATCGCCGTGCCGCCGTCCGCGCGGAAGCCGGTCACGGCAGCCTTGGCCTCGGCGCGGGTGCGCGTGTCCATCCGCACCATGGTGGGCTCCGGGCTCTGCGGGAAGGCCAGCCGCGCCTCGTGGCTCCCCGCGACCACCGCGAACCACACGCCGTCCAGCACCTGGTCCAGGGCGGCCCTGGCCGCGCGCTGGGCGGCCGCGATGTTCTCTCCGCTCATCGAACCGGAGGTGTCGACGATGACCACCTCGGCGGCATCCCCCGAGCCGGACTGCCCCGCCTCGCCCGCGCCGGAGCAGGTGACGGTGACGATGGCGTGGACGTCGGTCCCGCCGTCGGGGAGGAACTCGTTCTGGTAGACGTCAGCGGTGAATGTTGCCATCTGGCCGGACTTCCTCTCGTGGTGCCGTGGGCTGCGAGGCTGCAGCGGCGGTCGGCGCGGTGGTCTGTGCCGTGGCGTCCTGCCGGGCGGGGTCCACCCGAGCGAGTGCCACCGTGATGTTGTCCTGTCCCCCCTGGGCGTTGGCCCAGTCGACGAGTGCCCCGGCCAGCCGGAGGGGTTCGGGGCCCGCCGTCCGAGCCGTGGACGACACCAGGGCGGCCAGGTCGTCGGGCTCCGAGCAATAGTTCCAGAGCCCGTCGGAACAGACCAGGACCCACCCCGGGGCGTCGAGGTCGAGGGACACCGTGCGGGGGGTGTGGTCGGGAGCGTCGACGCCGAGCCACCGGGTGATGGCATGGGCCTGCGGCCCGTGCTCCGCCACGGTCCGGGCCACCCCCTGCGCGATCTGCTCCGCGGCGAACGAGTCGTCGGTGGTCAGGAGCAGGGCGTCCCCGGTGTCGGGCAGCCAGTAGGCCCTGCTGTCGCCCACCCAGCCCGCGACGAGGAGCGGCCCGTGCAGGACGGCGGCGACGAACGTGCACGACGCCGGGTTGCCGGGGCCCGGTGTGGTGTGGGCGATGACGGCCTCGTTGGCCGCGTCCGCCGCCACACCGAGGGCATGAGCGCTCGCCGCGACGCGCGTGGCGGCGGTGCCCATCCCCTGGGGGTTGGAGGTGGCCAGGACGTCGCGGGCGGCGCGAGCCGCCGCGAGGCTGGCCACGTCCGAGTCGGTCGACGAGGAGACCCCGTCACACACGACGAGCACCGCGTGGCTTCCCGGTTCGGACCCGGCGTGAAGGGCGACTGCGTCCTCGTTGCGGGTGTGCCGGACCCCGCGATCGCAGACGGCTCCCACCCACGCGGCCGGCTGCTCGGCGAAGTGGTCGCGCAGGCTCTCCGCAGCCGTCCCGCACCTGGTGCAGTAGCCGTCCTCAGCGACGTCGCCGGCGCACTCACGGCAGGTTCGCGCCGTGGTGGCGACCGCGGGTGGGACCGGCTGCGCCGCGGCCGGTGCCGGCGGGCCCAGGTCGGCACCGCAGGCCTCGCAGAACCGCTCGCCGGCCGCGACCGGGCTGGCGCAGGACGGGCAGGACAGTGCGCCGGCATGGTCCTCGACAGCCGTACCGGCGGGCCCCACGGGCCCCTCCGACCCCCGGTCGCTCACAGCAGCGTCCATCGGCGGACCGCGTTGGCCTGGTCGACGAGGTGGGTGCGCTCCGCACGGCTCGAGGAGTAGCCGGCGAGGTCGCGGTAGGCCGCCTCGAGCCCGTCGCGCAGGGCCGGCTCGGCCGCGGGACGTCCACCGATGACGACCGTCGCGTCAGCACCGTGCGACTCCACCAGGCCCAACGCGGCGGTGAAGACGTCGACGCGGAAGCGCGACCGGTCGACGGGGTCGATCGTCAGGCTCTCGATGCTGTCGAGGGCGGCCGCGAGCGACGGCAGCCCGCCGCCCGAGCCGGCGAGCAGGCCGGCGCGCCGGCGCCGAGCCTGGGTGAACGCCCGGCTCGTCGCCGGGACGAGGTCCAGGGCGCGGACCGCGCCGTCGACGTCGCCGCGACCGGAGCGGATCCGGGCCAGCCCGAAGGCGGCCGGAGCGATGTAGTTGGCGTCGGTTCGGGCGCAGACCACGTACAGGGACTCGGCCACGTCGGTGTCGCCGCCGGTCTCGCAGGCGAACGCGAGTGCCAGCTTGGGAGCCAGCTCGCCGGGCACCTGCCCGTAGACGGCGTTGAAGGCGCCCTGTGCCTCGGCCGTCCGGTGCCGCGCGAGGGCGACCAGGCCCGACATCCACACGGCCCGCCACTCCCAGGGGTCGTCCGCGAGCAGCATCCGCACGGCGTCGTCGACCTGTTCGAGCTGCCCGGCCTCGAGCGCAGCGCGGGCCCGGGCGAGCAGCACCTCGGGAGTGTTCGCGGGCGCACCGGCCAGGGCAGCCAGCCGCTGCACCGGGTCGTCGATGCTGACGGTCCGCAGCCACGGCATCTGCGGGTCGCCGTCGTCGGTGCGCAGGCGGGGGAGGTCCTGCCAGTCGAGGGAGTCGTCGGCGACCGTGGGGACGTCGAAGAGCAGGGATGACGTCGAGTGCTCGGCAGCGCCCTCACGCTCGAGGGCCACGACCTCACGCAGCACCCCGAGGAGCTGCACCCGCAGCTCGTCCGCCGAGACGAAGCGGTCCGCCGGGTCGGGGGCGCACGCCTTCAGCAGCAGCCGGTACAGCGAGTCGTGCTTCTGGAACAGCGGCGTCTCGTCGACCGGGGGGAGGGTGGCGACGTAGGTGTTCTGGTAGCCGCGGAACTCCATCGCGAGCACGGTCAGCGTTCGCCCGATCGTGTAGATGTCGGACGCCACGGACGGGCCCACGTGCGGCACCTCCGGCGCCTGGTAGCCCGTCGTCCCGTAGATCGCCGAGTCGAGGTCGTCGAGGCGACGTACCCCGCCGAGGTCGATCAGCTTGACGGCGTCGCCCACCTGGATCAGGTTGTCGGGCTTGAAGTCGCAGAACACGAGGTTGAGGTCGTGCAGGTACTGGAAGGCGGGGAGCACCTCGATGACGAAGGCGATCGCCTGGTCGACCGGTAGCGGGTCGTACCTGCCGCCTGCCGCGCGCATCCGATCCTTGAGCAGCTGCTTGAGCGAGGTGCCGCCGACGTACTCCATCACGATGTAGCCGGCGCCCTCGTGCGTCACGAAGTTGTAGATCTCGACGATGAGGGGGTGCTCGACCTGGGCGAGGAACTGCCGTTCGGCGATCGCGGCGGCGAGGGCGTCGGGGTCCCCTGAGTTCAGCAGGCCCTTGAGCACCACCCAGCGGTCCGAGACGTTGCGGTCGCGGGCGGCGTAGATCCAGCCCAGGCCGCCGTGGGCGATGGCACCGGCGACGACGTACTGGCCGCCGACCACGTCACCTGCGCGGAGCTTGGGCGTGAAGGAGAACGGGTTGCGGCAGGTCGGGCAGAAGCCCTCGGTCCGCCCCGGTTGGCCGTCGCGGGAACGCCCCACCGGCGACCCGCACGACGGGCAGGTCCGACGGTCCTCCGGCACCATGGGGTCCTTGAGGACGGCTCCCGCCGCGTCGACCGCCGGCACCGGGGGGATGGTGGTGAGGCCCGCGCCGAGCCGGGCTCCGCGCAGCCGGGTCGAGGAGGTGCCGACCCGCCGGGTGACCCTGCTGCCGTCGGCGCCTGCGCGCGCCGAGCCGAGCGCCGTCGTGGCCAGCTGGTCGGACGTCCGCGACACGGTCGAGGGTGACTGCGCCGCACCGGCCGGCATCGTGGCGACCGAGGCTGTGGTCGAGGGTGCCGCCGCCCGGCCCCCGGCCGGCGGCGCGGGTGTCGCGCCCTGCGGGCCCGGTGACCCGCACACGTCGCAGTACCCGTCGACGATGGCGCCCGAGCAGCCCGGCTGGGTGCACCACACCGAGATCGATCCAGCGCCAGGCACCGCCGACGACGCCTCGACATCGGCTGGGCCCGCCGACACGGCTCCGGGCGACCCGCAGACGTCGCAGTAGCCGTCGAGGATGCTGCCCGTGCAGCCGGGCTGGGTGCAGGCGGTCGCGCTCATGCCGGCCCTCCACCGTTGGGGTGCGCGCGGTGCGGCTGCGCGCTGCCGAGGTAGGCCAGGTAGGCCGCCACGAGGGCGCGGGCACGGACGAGGTCGGCCGGCTGGCGGTCCAGCGACTCACCGGCCCGTCGCTCGAGCTCCGCGAGGTCCGTGGCGACGAGGTCCGAACCGACCGAGGCGGGTCGGGCCGCCGCCTTCGCGGCATACGCGCCGAGGGTCCCCCTCAGCTCGTCCCGCTCGGCCAGCGCCGAGGCGTAGGCGTCCTGGGCCATCGTCATCGCCCGGCTCACGGCGTCGAGCCGCAGGAGGTAGGCGTCCACGGCAGCGGGGTCGGTGGGTACCGGCCCGAGCGCCGACACGTCGGGCACCGCCAGGCGCGGAGCGGGCGTGACCTGCGCGACGCACCGCGTCTCGAGGTCGCGCAGTGCCGCACCCCGGGCCTCGAGCTCGGACCGCAGCGCACGGGCTCTGTCCTCGTCGTGGACGTCGGCGCGGCGGTTCGCGGCGCCGACGATCAGGTCACGTTCGGCGCGGGCGGCATCCTGCTCGAGGGGGCCCACCAGACCGCCGACGTCGGCGCCCCGCTGGGCCCTGGCCAGCACGTCAGCGACGCGGGTGTCGAGCCGGTCGAGCGTCGACGAGGGCGCTGCCCGTACCTGGGCGGGCTCGCGATCGACCAGGTCACGTACCCGCTCCACGGAGGCGCGCAGCGCACGCAACCGCGCCTGCAGGTCGGCCTCCGAGGGGTCGATGCCCAACCGCGCGCGCAACGACGCGGCCAGCGCGTCGGAGAGCCGGCAGGCTTCGGGCAGGGACACGGCGAGGGCTTGTGCGGGCACGTGGGCACCGGCGGCGCCACCAGCCGACGCCGGCGGACGGGCGGTCGTCGCGGCGTCGAGGCGGCCCCAGACGAGGGTGGAGAGTCGTGCCAGCTCGGTCGTCCCCACCCGGCCGGAGTCCCAGGTGGCCACCAGGAGGTCGAGCCGGTCCGAGACGGCCTTCCACAGCGCCATCGAGAGCAGCAGGTCCCCGGTGTACGCCGGGCTGTCGGCCGCCCCGAGCGCCGCCTCGTCGAGCACGTCGAGCTCGGCCTTGCGCTGGTCGCGCCAGGTGCCGAGCGCCTCGAGGTAGCCCAAGGCGTCGTGGGCGACGAGGGGGTCGCCCAGCCGGCCCGGGGCGGGAGGCGCCGTGACGGCGTGCATCGCGGAGATCACGGGACCCGCCCGTAGAGCGGCCGCGGCGGTTCCGGGGCCTTGCCGAGGGCGCCGGCCAGCCAGTGGTTGTAGCTCGCGGTCCACCGGCCGTCGGCGCGAACCTCTTCGAGCACACCGTTGACGAACCGTGCGAAGTCGACGTTCTTCTGGTTGACCCCCAGGCCGTACGGTTCGGCACTGAAAGCCGGTGCGTTCACGATCACGGCGTAGGGGTCCTGGGAGGCCAGCCCGGCCAGCACGGTGTCGTCACCGGTGATGGCGTCGACGGCACCCTGCTGGAACAGCACGAGGCAGGCGCTCTGGGTCTCGGCCCCCACCGCCTCGACATCGGTGAAGGTGCGCAGGTTCTGCAGGCTCGTCGTGCCGTTCTGGGCGCAGACCTTCTTGCCCGCGAGGTCCGCGAGGCCGGTGATCGGGCCGCCGCTCGCACTCTTGTCGCCGAGCCGCACCAGCACCTTCTGGCCCGCGCGGTAGTACTCGCTCGAGAAGGCGATGTTGGCCCACCGCTTGCAGGTGATCGTCATGGCGCGCGCCACGATGTCGACGGTGCCGTCCTGGAGCACCTTCTCGCGCTGGCCCGCGGTGATGACCGTCAGGGCGATCTTGTTTGGGTCGCCGAAGATGGCCTGCGAGACCGCGTGGAGCATGTCGATGTCGAAGCCCTCGATCTTGTTGGTGACCGGGTTGCGGGCGCCGAGCCGCGGCGTGTCGGCCGAGACCCCGGCGTTGAGGAAGCCGCGCTTCTGGATGGTGCTCATGAAGCTGCCGCCCGGCATCTGGCCGGGCGCCGGCATCGTGGCCGGCGGGGCGTACGACTTGAGGCAGTTCGTGGTGGCGATGTCGGTGGCGGTCGGTGTCGGTGACGGGGTGGCGGTGCCGCCGGGCGACGCCGATGCCGACGCCGAGGGTGATGCCGACGGTGACGGGGTGTACAGCGGGGTCGGGTCGTAGGCGCCGGCCGTCGAGCACGCCGCCACGGCCAGGGTGGCGGCCGCCGCAGCGAGCGCGGCGAGCGTGCGGTGCGGGTGGCGGCTCATCGGTACTCCTCCAGCCGCAGTGACACGCCCCACCAGGCACACAGCGCGGCGACCACACCCCCGAGGACACCCAGCGCACCCGCCAGGGGCAGCCACCAGCCGGTGCTGTTGAGCTGCTGAGAGGTCTGGCCGCTGAGGTCGGCCAGTTGCTGCTTCGACGCCGTGTCGAACGCGGCGAAGGCGGCGTTGCCGGCGCCCTGGTCAGTCGCCAGCTTGACCGCGTCCTCCCACTTCCCGCCCTCGTCGAGGGCACGGATCCCTTGGTGCACCTCCACGTAGTCGGGCCAGGGCAGCGGGTCCAGCCCCGAGGACGTCGGGTTCTCGCCGAGCTGGGCGATCTCGGTCGTCACGGCGGCGGACGACTCCTTCCACGCCTTCTCGAACGCGGTGCCCGATCCGCGCGCGATGAGGGTGAGGCTCTCGTTCGACTTCGCGTTGAAGCCGGCGATCCGCGCCTGGGCGGTGGACAGGGTGGCGGCGTAGACGCCGGCCCGAGCGGCGTCCACGGTCTGTCGGATCGCCAGCAGCCCGAACGTGCCGGCGACCAGCGTCACGAGCACCACCAGCGCGCTCGCCGCCACCGGCACGTTGACGTAGCGCCGGAAGCGGCGCGCCATCCAGACCAGGGCGAGCGCGAGCAGGCCGAGCGTGAGCAGCCCGGGTAGCACGAGCCACAGGGCGGCCCGGCCCGCCCGGTCGAACTCCTCGGTGACGCGCGAGTTGTTGGCCTCACCGAGGTTGCGCAGCAGCGGCAGGGCGTCGGCGCGCAGGTCGGCGCTGGCGCTCTTGAGGTACTGCGCCCCGACCGGCAGGGCCTGCCGGTTGTTGGCCCGGGCCTGCTCGACCAGGCCGGTGTAGGCGACGAGTGACTGGTTCAGCACGCCGAGGGCGTTCCCGTCGGCCGGCTGATGCTGGGCGGCCTCCGCGATCAGCTGGGATGCCGTGGTGACCGCCCCGGTGTAGTTCTCGCGTTGTGCCGCCGGCTCGAGGCCGCCGACGAGGAAGGCGTTGGTGGCGTCGGCATCCGCCTGCACGACGTTGGTCTGGATGGCCTGGATGCGCACCAGCTGGTCGGAGTTCGCGGCCGCGCGGTTCAAGGCACCGTCGGCGGACCGGAAGGCCTGACCCGCCGCGAGCCCGAACAGCAGGGTGGCCGCGACGCAGACGATGCCGACGACCCGCATCCTCCCCGGGGTGCCGGCCAGACCTGCGCGGATCGTGGCCCCCGCCGCCTCGAGCCTGCCCCGGACTCCGGGGGTGGGTCCCGCAGCGGACGGCGCGGGTGACCCGTCGGGTCCTGATCGGGGAGCGACGTGGGAGCCGGCCGATCTGCGGGCCGCAGCGGGCGCAGGGCCGGGTGGGGGTGCGGGCGCGGCCGTGACCGGGGGCTGGGTCGTCATGAGGTGCCTCCGGGGTCAGGGGTGGGGTCACCGGTGCCAGGGTCGGCCGGTGCCGGTCCTGAGTGG
>DASSQL010000369.1:0-8051 GCA_035702525.1 Ornithinibacter sp.
CCCGAGACGGACGTCTACTACGAGTACTCACCGGAGTCGTACACCGGCACCGAGCTCGAGTTCGCGGTGCGCATCTGCAACGAGGTCATCGCGGTCATCGACCCGACGCCCGACCACAAGATGATCGTGAACCTCCCCGCGACCGTCGAGATGGCGACCCCCAACGTCTACGCCGACTCCATCGAGTGGATGGTGCGCCACCTCGACCGCCGCGAGTCGGTCGTCGTCAGCCTGCACCCCCACAACGACCGCGGAGAGGGCGTCGCGGCGGCCGAGCTCGGCCGGCTGGCCGGCGCCGACCGCATCGAGGGCTGCCTGTTCGGCAACGGCGAGCGCACCGGGAACGTCTGCCTGGTGACCCTGGGCATGAACCTGTTCAGCCAGGGCATCGACCCGCAGATCGACTTCTCGGACATGGCCGAGATCCGACGCACCGTCGAGTACTGCACCCAGCTGCCCGTGCACGAACGGCACCCGTGGGGCGGCGACCTCGTCTACACGGCCTTCTCCGGGTCCCACCAGGACGCCATCAAGAAGGGCCTGGAGGACATGGACCGGCGCACCACCGCGGCCGGGACCGACATCGACCACATCGACTGGGGCGTGCCCTACCTGCCGATCGACCCGCACGACATCGGCCGCTCCTACGAGGCCGTCGTCCGGGTCAACTCGCAGTCGGGCAAGGGCGGGGTGTCGTACCTGCTCAAGGCCGAGCACGGCCTCGACCTGCCGCGTCGCCTGCAGGTGGAGTTCAGCCACGTCGTGCAGCGCCGCACCGACTCCGAGGGCGGCGAGCTGTCGGGCGCGCAGATCTGGCAGATGTTCGCCGACGAGTACCTGCACGCCGACGAGCCCGGCGAGCGCTGGGGCCGGTTCGCCCCGGTGCGCTCGACGCTGACCGGCGCCGACGACGGCATGGACCACATCGAGTCGGTGATCATGGATGCCGGCAAGGAGGTCGCGATCTCGGGTACCGGCAACGGCCCGATCGCCGCGTTCCTCCAGGCCCTCGCGCCGCTCGGGGTCGACGTGCGCGTGCTGGACTACCACGAGCACGCCCTCTCGGCCGGTGGCGACGCCCGGGCCGCGGCCTACGTCGAGTGCGCCGTCGGCGAGCGGGTGCTCTGGGGCGTCGGCCTGCACGAGTCGATCGTCAAGGCCTCGCTGCGTGCCATCATGTCGGCCGTCAACCGCGCCGAGCGGGACGCGGTGGTCACAGCCTGACCGGATTCGTGGCGTCACCTCTGTACGGTTCGTGCCATGCAGGCACGGGTGGGGCGGTTCGTCATGGTCGTCGTCGGCGTCCTCCTGGTCGCCGTCGCCGTGACCGCCCTGGTCGCGCCGCGCCGGCCGTTCACGATCTACGACCAGCCGGTGGTCATCGGCGTCACCGCGGTGTTCCTCCTCGTCGGACTGCTGTGGCGCCCGCCGTCGTGGCTGCGCCGGGTGCTGCGCGCGAGCTGGGTGCCGTGGGTCGTCGCACTCCTCGGCGGCTGGCTCGGGGTCGTGGTCGGCACCTCGATGCGGTTCACCTACTCCTGGGACGTCGGGGTCGCCTTCCGGTTGGCGCGGATCCTGCGCACCGACTCGCAGCTCACCGAGGGCCAGGTCGCGTACCTCTCGCGCTACCCCAACACGCACCCGCTGGTCAGCGTGCACCGCGCCGCCTACGCGATCGCGGACGCCACCGGGTGGGACGTGCAGACGGTGCTCGGCAGCCTGGGTGGCATCGCGGCCGGGCTGACCATCCTGCTGATCCACCCGCTGGTCGCCCGGGTGGCCGGGCGGGTTCGTGCCGTCGCCGCCCAGCTCGTCGTCGTCGCGCTCGTCGCCACCTCACCGTGGACGGCCGTCCCCTACACCGACCTGCTCGCGATGCCGCTGCTCACCGGCGCCGTCGTGCTCGTGCTGCGCGCCGCCCACCGCCGGGACCGGCTCGGGCTCGCGCAGCTGCTCGCCTCCGCGGCGCTGGCCGCCGGGGCCATCGTGCTGAAGACGACCCCGGCCGTGCTCGTGGTCGCGGTCGCCGTCGTCGGCCTCCTGCTCGCCGTCGACCTGCGGGCCACCCGCCGCGACGCCCTGGTTGCGCTGGGGGGAACGGTGGTCTGGGGCGTCGTGACGCTGGCGCTCGTCGCGTCGATGTCGGCCTCCGCCACGGCGGCCCTGGGGTCGACGGCGAACGACCGGATGCGCACCGACGCGACCCCGCCCACCCTGTGGTGGGTCGCGAACGGCATGACACCGACGAAGAGCCCGGGCAACCCCACCCGGTACGGCGGCTACAACGGCGTCATGCTCCGCGCCATCTCCGCGATGGACACCGAGGAGGCCACGGCGTGGTCCCGCGAGTGGATCCGGACCCAGCTCGTGAGCCGGGACGCCGGTGACCTGGCGCTCTTCTACGCGAACAAGGCGGCGTGGAACTGGGGCGACGGCATGTTCTGGGCCTGGGGCGAGGGCAAGGACTCCGAGCCCGACAAGCTCGAGCCGGCGCACGGCATCGGTCGGCTCGTGCAGGCCGTCGACGGCCTCCACGGCCGCTGGTACCCCCTGCGCGCCGACCTCGCGCAGGGGCTCTGGGTGGCGCTGCTGCTGGTCACCGGGGTCGGCGCCCTGCGGGCCCGGGCGCCGAGCCGCGACGTGCTGCTCCTCGGGCTCACCGTGCTCGGGATCGGCGCGTTCACGCTCGTCTTCCAGGGACGCTCGCGGTACCTGCTGACCTTCGTGCCCCTCGTCGTGGCGCTCGGTGCCATGGTGCGGCAGCGCCCGCTGCGCCTGCTCGGCCGGCTCGGCCGGGGCGGGCCGGTCAGCCGGTCGACGGAATCCGGGCCAGCACCGACGTGAGGCGTGCGAGGGCACCCGACGTCGCGGACGACGCGGTGCGGGTGCGCTCGGCCGCGAGCAGCCAGGCACCGACCGTCGTCTCGGTCGAGCCGTTGCCGTCGGCGTCGAAGGCGGCGAACGGGTCGACGGCGCCGTTCGCGACGTCGAGCCACACGGCGAGCAGGTGAGCGTCGAAGGCGGCCCGGGCGGTGGCGGGTGCGCCCGGGCGCAGCACCGCGGCGGCGTCGGCCGAGGTCGTGAGCCGACGCTTCTCGGGGAAGACCGTGCTCAGCGTGCGGGCCGTGCTGAGCAGGCAGGCGTGGTCGGCGGCGGTGAGCGACGCGGTGGTGCCGCGGTACTCGGCCGACCACCACGCCAAGGTCCGCCGCGTGGTGGCGGCGCCGAGCACGACGACGGTGCGGGCGCGCAGGGGTGACGCGCCGCCGTCGTCGTCGGTGGCGCCCGCGCGCAGGGTGCGGGTGCAGGCCCGGTCGTAGGTGTGGGTCACCCCTGCCACGAGCGAGCGCGGCTCCACGGTCGGGCTGGACGCCGGGTCGACCGCGGGTGGGTGCAGCAGCGAGCGGGCCCGGCTGCGCCTGCCGTCGCCGAAGGCCCACGACGTCGTGATGTCGTCGCTGCCGGGGTCGGTGACCGCGACCGAGAACGCGGTAGGGGTGCCGACCCGTGCGACGGCCAGCGAGCCACCGTTCCACGGTCGGGTCACCGCCGCCGTGAGGGCCGCGGTGGGGGCGACGTTCGCCCAGCGGGCGGTGAAGGCGACCGCGCGAGCGGCCCCACCGGCATCCGTGGCGGTGATGGTGACCCGCTGCGTGGTGTCGTCGCCGCGGGTGGCGGTCCACGACCAGGTGCCGATGCCCTGGCTGACGGTGCCGACGGATGTCGTCACGGTGACCGGGCCCCCGGTGGAGGTCCAGAAGCCGCTGGTGGTGAGCACGCCGCCCTCGAGGGCCGCCGCCGGTGCCGGCGCCCGGGTCACCCGCGGGGCGATCGCGTTCATCACGTCGATCCGGCGGGTGGTGACGCTGCGGCCGGCGGACGGGTAGGTGACCGGGACCCCGGTGGCCCGGAGGTCCTGGACCAGGCTCGCGATCGGCCGGGTCGGCGCGTGCTGGCGCAGCAGGGCCAGCGCCCCGACCACGTGCGGCGTCGCCATCGAGGTGCCGTCGTAGTCGGCCCAGTCGTCGTCCGGGACCGAGGAGGTGATCGAGACGCCCGGTGCGAAGAGGTCGAGCAGCGGGCCGCGGTTGCTGAACCACGCGACGCCGTCGGTGTCGTCGGTCGCCCCGACCGTGACGGCGCTGGAGATGCACCCGGGGTTCGAGACCGAGTCGTCGAAGCCGTTGTTGCCCGCCGCGATGACGGTGGCGATGCCCTGGCCGAGCAGGGTGTCGATCGCGGCCTTGCGGACGTCGGTGTCGCACGGGGTGCTCTCGCCGCCACCGCCCAGGCTCAGGTTGGCCGCGACGATGTTCCACGACGGGTGCGCGGTGTCGAGCACGGCCAGCTCGTCGAGGGCGGCGAGCTGGTCGGACGGGTACGACGCGACGCACGACGGCGAGCCGCAGAACGCGGGGTTGTCGAACCGGGTGAAGATCTGCATGGCGATGATCGAGGCGCCCGGGGCGACGCCCGCGCGAGGATGCCGGCCGGGCGCCGCGCTGCCGTCGCCCGCGGCGATGCCGGCCACGTGCGTGCCGTGGTCGCACAGGGCGCCCACGGTGGCGCTGAAGCAGGCCGGCAGCGAGTCGACGTCGGCGCTGTCGTCGGTGGTCCGGCCGTTGGGGCACAGCGACCGCTCGCCGGCCCCCATGGGGTGCGACGAGCAGTACTGCGCGATGACCCGGCCGCCGAGGAACGGGTGGTCGACGTCGACCCCGGTGTCGAGGACGGCCACGGTCGTGCCGGCCCCGGTGAACCCCGCGGACTGGGCGGCATCGGCCCGGATGACGTGCAGGCTGCTGTCGAGGGCCGCCTTCTGCGGCAGGTCGAGCTGCACCGAACGCACGTGCGGTGCCTGGCGCAGCCGGGCCAGGCCGGCGGCCGGCACCGTGGCGACGAGGTGCGGCGAGCGCTGCAGGGTGCGGGTGACCGCGCCCACCGCCTCGACCGAGCGCGCGACGGCCGTGCTGCTCGCCATCGCGTCGTAGGTGACGATGACCCGCACGGAGCCGCCGCCCGACGCCGGCCGGGGGGTCGGGCCCGCCCCGGCCGGGGCCATGGTGGCGAGCGTCGCCGCTGCGGTCGCCACGGCAGCGACGAGTGCGCGTGCTGCGACGGCGCGGCTCATCAGGGGTCCTTCCGACGGGCTCGCCGGTGCGCGCCTGTGCAGTGAGGAGCCTGCCACGCCCCGCCCTGATACGTGCGCAACCAGCGGCGGTGTGCCGCAGCAGTCGCCGCTCAGCGCACCCCGGCGGGGCGGAACTGGATGGAGATCCGCGGGCCCACGGGCTTGCTGGTCTTGGGCACGCAGTGGTCCCAGGTGCGCTGGCAGGAGCCGCCCATGACGACGAGGTCGCCGTGCCCGGCGGGCACCTTGGTCGACGCGCCGCCGCCTCGGGGGCGGAGCACGAGGTCGCGCGGCGCCCCGACCGACAGGATCGCGACCATGGTGTCCTGGTCGCGCGAGCGGCCGATGCGGTCGCCGTGCCACGCGACGGAGTCGTGCCCGTCGCGGTACAGGCACAGCCCGGCTGTCGTGAACGGCTCGCCGAGCTCGTCGGCGTAGTGCCTGGACAGGGCGTCGCGGGCCTCGTCGAGGGCGGGGTGGGGGAGCGGCTCCTGCTCGCCGTAGAACCGCAGCAGGCGCGGCACGTCGACGACCGAGTCGTACATCTGGCGGCGCTCGGCCCGCCACGGCACGTCGTGCCGCAGCGCCGAGTACAACCGGTCGGCGCCCCCGACGAAACCGGTCATCACGTCGACCCACGCGCCGTGTGCGAGCGGTGTGCGGTGCACCCCCCGCAGCGGGTGGACGACGACGTCGTCGGCCAGGTCGAGCAGCGACCCCTGGAGTTCGGTCACCCGCACGAGCGTAGCCGACATTCGAACACCTGTCCACGATCGAGCAGCGGTGCCCAACGTTGCACAGTGCTTGTGGTGCGGCCCCGGATGCCGTGGGCTGGGGGGATGAGCGCCCACCCCCTGTCCGGACTCGTCGTCGCCGTCGTCGGGGCGACCGGGGAGCTGGGCTCGCGCCTGGCGCGTGGTGCCGCTGCGCGCGGTGCGCACGTGGTGCTGGTCGGCCGCGACGAGCAGCGACTGCACGGCATCGTCGAGGGGGCGAGCGTCGTCGTCGGTGACGTGGCCGACACCACGTTGGGCCACCGGGTCGTGGCCGAGGCCGTCGGGCGGTACGGCGGGCTCGACGGGTTGGTCAACGCCGCGGGTGTGGTGGCGTTCGGGCCGCTGCTCGACACCGGCGACGAGGTCATCGAGGAGCTGTTCCTCACCAACGTGCTCGGTCCGTTGTTCCTGCTGCGTCGCGTGGTGCCGGCCCTCGCGCAGCGGCGCGGGTTCGTCGTGCAGCTGAGCGCCGTCGTGGCCGAGACCCCGCTGGCCATGATGGCCGCCTATGCCGCCAGCAAGGCGGCACTCACGGCGGCCGACCGCGCCCTGGCGCGCGAGCTGCGGCGCTCGGGGGTCGACGTCATCGACGTGCGGCCGCCGCACACCGAGACCGGCCTGGCCGGCCGGCCGCTGAGCGGCACCGCGCCGAGGCTGCCTCGCGGGCTCGACCCGGACGTCGTCGCGGCCCGCGTCCTCGACGCGATCGAGGCCGGAACCACCGAGCTGGCGTCGACCGACTTCGGCTGAGTCGGCGTCAGTCGCCCCTCGGGTCGGCCTCGTCGTCGAAGGTCATCGCCAGCGACGAACCGTAGGCCCCGGTCGAGAAGGGGCCGGACCACCCGAAGTACCCGTTCTCGGGAGGCGGGGGCGGCGGGTCCCACAGGACGTCCTCGTGGGCGGCGGCAGAGCGCAGGGCGCCGAGGTCGAGGGTGGCCGACGACTCGGGCACGCCCTGGTGCTCCCACTCGACGACCACCTCGAGCGTGTCACCCTCGGGCACGGGGTGCACCCACCACGACGACACCGAGCGCAACCCGCCGCCGGTGCCCTGGGTCTGGCTGAAGTGGACCGTCGGCCCCTCCGCCGGCGGGGCCGGGTCGCTCGGCGGCCGGTGGCCCAGCCGGGTGCCGTCGGCGAGGCGGACGCCGACGCGCGGTTCCTGCACCTGCCAGAACGGGGCCTCGGCGGTCTCGGTCCGCCGGGTGCCCGGTCGCAGCCAGCAGACGACGTGCAGCTCCAGGCCCCGCCGGTACGCGACGACGTGGGTGACCCGCACCACGACGTCCTCGCCGCGGTGAACCTCCGCCGCGACCGGCACGACGACGCCCGCGATGTGGACCGGCGGCATCCAGGGCACGTCGATGTCCGGGTTGTCGTGGCCGTCGTCGGGCTCCGGTACCGGCCAGGGGTCGAAGAACGGGGCATCGGCCATGAGCGCGAGCGTAAAGGCCACGGTGCGTTCGCGGTATGGGGTTTGATCACCGGGTGACCCCGGAGCTCGTCGACCTGCCCGCGCTGCGGGCGTTCCTCGTGGCGCACGCCGTGCCCGGGCTCGACGAGGTCGACGTGCTCGCGGACGGCTCGAGCCGCCATCGCCGGCTGCTCGGGGGTCACGCCGGTGCCACCACGACGCTCACCGTCACCCTGCCGCCCGGCGTGGTCGGCAGCCCCTCGATCGGCGCCGAGGGCGAGCCGGATGCCGTTGCCGCGTCCGCCGCGGTCGGCCGCCGCTGGCTGGGGCTCGACGCCGACCCGGCGGCGGGGGTGGCGGCCCTGGCCGACGACCCCGTGCTCGGGCCGCTCGTGCTGGCCCGGCCGCACCTGCGGGTGCCCGGCAGCACCGACCCGTTCGAGACCGCGGTGCTCGTGGTGCTCGGGCAGCACGTGTCGCTCGCCGCCGGGCGGGTGTTCGCCGCACGGCTCGTCGCCGCCCACGGCGAGCAACGCGGGGGGCAGCTGCGCACCTTCCCGTCACCCGAGGCGCTGGCTGCCCTCGAGGCCACGGACCTGCAGCGCACGGTCGGCGTCACCACGGCCCGGGCCGGAACCGTCGTCGCCATCGCCCGGGCGGTCGCCGACGGCACCCTCCCGCTCGGGCTCGCCCCGGCTCCTGACCTCGCTGAGGTCCGGCAGCGGATGCT
>DASSQL010000370.1:0-2892 GCA_035702525.1 Ornithinibacter sp.
ACGCCGCGACGAGCAGGGGCGCGACGATCTCGGCCTGCCACGGCCGGCAGCCCTGGTCGAGCAGCGCCCGGGTGAAGGCGGCCTCGTCGTGGTCGGACGGCGGCTGCCACACCACCCGGCGCAGCGGGTCGGGGGAGCAGACGTTCTCGACCGGGATGACGTGCTCCTGCGCGAACTCGGTCAGCGCGCCCCGGGTGGCGCCGAGCCGGTCGGCGGCCAGCGGGTTCTTCTCGGCCCAGACCCGCGGTGGCGGCGGCCCGTCGGACGGCAGCGTGCGCGGCGGCAGGTCGTCCTCGGGCAGCTCGACGGCGCGGCGCACCGCGTCGACCCACTGGCGGCCGTACCGGTTGATCGCCCGGTGCCCGCGGGGCAGGTCGGCGGTGGTGGCGGGTGCGGCCTTGGCGATCTCGACGAGGGAGGCGTCCGGCAGCACCCGGCCGATCGAGGTGTCGCGGTCGCGGGCGATGTCGTCACGGGCGTACCAGAGCTCGCGCACGATGGCGACCGAGCGACGTGAGCGCAGGGTGTTCATGCCCGACGTGCGGCGCCACGGGTCGACCCGCTCGGTGGGGGTCCAGGTGAGCAGCGAGGTGAACTCCTGGCGCGCCCACTCCGACTTGCCCTGGGCGGCCAGGTCGACGCCCATCAGGTTGCGCAGCTCGTTGAGCACCTCGACGTCGAGCGCGGCGTAGCGCAACCACGGCTCGGGCAACGGGCGGGTCGACCAGTCGACGGCGGAGTGCTCCTTGGCCAGGCTCAGCCCGAGATAGTGCTCGACCACCGCCGCGAGGCCGACCCGGGGCAGCCCGAGAATGCGGCCCGCGAGCTCGGTGTCGAACAGCTGGCGCGGTCGCAGCCCGACCTCGGCCAGGCACGCGAGGTCCTGGGTGGCCGCGTGCAGGATCCACTCGGCCGCGCCGATCGCCTCGTCGAGCGGGGACAGGTCGGGGCAGCCCACCGGGTCGATCAGCCAGGTGCCGGCACCCTCGCGGCGCACCTGCACCAGGTAGGCGCGCTGGCCGTAGCGGTAGCCCGAGGCGCGCTCGGCGTCGATCGCGACAGGGCCCTCGCCGGCCGCGACGGCGGCCGCGGCGCGGGCCAGCTCACGCTCGGTCTCGACGACGAGGGGCACGCCGTCGGCAGGTTCGTGCAGCGGAACCAGCAACGAGGGCGCGGGGCCCTCGGGGGCAGAGGCTGCGGTGTCGGAGCCCATTCAGCGCCGAGGTCCGGGGAGGGCGACCACGCCCTCGGGCAACGGAGGCAGCCCGGCGATCGTGCAGAGCAAGTCGGACCAGGCGAGGAGGTGGTCACCGACCTCGGGCCCGAGCGGGGTCCACGAGGCACGGACCTCCATCTCGACGCTGGCCGGTCGGTCGGCGAGGCCGGCGAAGCTCTGCGACACCACCCGGGTGACCGTGCCGGCCTCGGCGACGTAGCCGACGCCGCGGTTCGCCAGGGCGTCGACGAGCCAGCTCCAGCCCACCTCGCCCAGCATCGGGTCGGTGGCCAGCTCGGGCTCGAGCTCGGCCCGGGCGAAGGTCACCGCGCGCCACTCGCCGCCCCACGGCTCGGGGGCGCTCGGGTCGTGCAGGAGCACGAAGCGGCCGGAGGCCAGGTCGTCGTCGGTGTCGTGCGGGTCGACGACGTCGGCGGTGAGGGCGACGGCGTACGGCGCGATGCGCTGCGGCGCGGGAACCTCGGTGAGACGGATCTCCGGGCGCAGTCGGGCGCGATGGAGGTCCTCGAGGGCCCGGGTGAACTCGGGCGACTCGCGACCTGTCACGGTGCGGCTTGACACCACGTCAATGTAAGCCGTACCGGCCCTCCCGGTGCGAGGCCACGCCGGGGCGATGTACCGGCGTGGCTAGGCTTCGGCGGTGCTGAGCGTCCTGGCCCTGGCCTCCTCCCTGGTGTGGGGCACGTCCGACTTCTTCGCCGGGCTGGCCTCGCGACGGCATCCGGCGGTGGCCGTCGTGGGCTGGACCCAGGGCCTGGCCCTGCTCGTGATCTCGGTGATCGTGGCCCTGCGGTGGGACACGCTGACCTGGACCGGCTGGCCGGCGTGGTCGCTCGCCGCCGGGCTGACCGGCATGAGCGGCCTGGTCTGCTTCTACTCGGCGCTGTCGTCCGGGACGATGGGCGTCGTCGCCCCGATCGCCTCCCTCGGGGTCGTCGTGCCGGTCGTGCTGGGCGTTGCCACCGGCGACGCGCCCTCGCCGTGGGCGTGGGTGGGCATGCTGGTCGCCATCATCGGGGTCACCCTGGCGTCCGGCCCCGAGCTGAGCGGGGACGTGTCGCCCCGGCCGGTCGTGCTCGCCGTCTGCGCGGCGGTGGGGTTCGGGCTGTGCCTGTTCTGCCTCGACCGCGGCGCCCGGGAGTCGACCCTGCTCACCCTGTGGGGCATGCGCCTGACGTCGGTGACGATCCTGCTCGTCGTGGCCCTGGTCGTCCGCTCCGCCGGCGGGGTCACCGCGCGCGAGACACCGGTGCTGCTCGCCATCGGCTGCGGCGACCTGCTCGCGAACGGCCTGTTCGCCTTCGCCTCCTCCCGGGGGCAGGTGAGCATCGCCTCGGTGCTCGGCTCGCTCTACCCGGTCGTCACCATCATCTGGGCGCGACTGTTCCTCGACGAACGGCTCAAGCGGGTGCAGCAGGTCGGCGTGGCACTCGCCGTCGGCGGCGCGGCCCTCACCGCGCTGTAGCCCCGACCGCGCTGTCGTCCCTGTCGGCGCTCCAGCCCAAGCCCCGTCAACGGTCGACAGGGGTCGGCCGGCTCCCGCGGGGGTGGGAGGATGTCGCGTCGTGACCACCCCTGACACCACGGACGACTCCCGCCACGCCGGGCACCCGACCACGCCCGGGGATGCCGCGCGCGCGGCGACCGCCGACTCG
>DASSQL010000371.1:0-13910 GCA_035702525.1 Ornithinibacter sp.
CGCCGTAGCGACGCAGCAACCTGGCCCGGCCGTGCGGCACCCGGGCCGCCTCGTCCGCCCACGCGTCGGCGAAGTACGTCTTGAAGCCGGCGCGTGGGTGGGCGCGCACGGTGTCGGCCAGGAGGCCGCGCGGCAGCTCCCAGCAGCGCAGGCCGGCCACGTCGACGCCTGCGCCCGCCGCCAGCAGGTACGGGACGGGCCCGGCGGCGAGGGTGACACGGGGGCTGTGGTGCAGGGTGATGGCCGTCTGCAGGGTGTCGATGGCAGCCGTGGACAGGCCCACCGTCTCGGCGACGTCCCGGGCGACCCGGGCCGAGGTGAGCGTGAAGTCGTCGCGCCCGCCGGCCAGCACCAGGCCGGTGTCGTGCAGCAGGGCGGCGGCGAACAGGAGCTCGGCGTCGACGTCGACTCCCTCGAGCTGGCCGAGGGCACGGCCGAACCGGTAGGTGCGGTGGCTGTGGTTGAGCAGGGGCACCGGCAGGGTGCGGACGGCGGCGTCGGTCGCGGCGCGGGTCAGGGCGGAGTCCGGTGGCACCAGCCGGCCCGGGGCCACGTAGGCGTTCCGGCCCGGGTTCAGGTGCGCGAGGCGGCTGAGCCGGCCGACGGCGTTGCCGACGTGGACGCGGGCCAGGTCGGCGACGAGGCGTCGGCTCTCGGCGGGCGAGAGGCGCCCGCCGGTACGCATCGTCCACGCGGCGGTGCCCACGGTCGTGGTGGCGGCATTCATGGTTCTCCTTCGTCACGGGTGGTCGTCGTCGAGGCTGCCCCGGAATCGGCGGCATCGCCCCGGCCAGATGACCGGGTTCCCCCACGACCCGGCCCGAACGTCCCACCAGTGAACGGCCGCGAGCCCTACAGTGCCGCCATGGCTGACATCGTCCTGGGTATCTTCGCGATCATCGCCGGGGGAGTCATGCTCTTCGCCGGCCAGTACGTCCTGCGCATCCTGCTGCCGATCTGGGGCTTCTTCGCCGGGTTCGCCTTCGGCGCAGGGCTGTTCGCCGGTCTGGCCGACGAGCGCTTCCTCGGCTCGGTGCTGGGCTGGATCTCCGGCTTCGTCTTCGCCCTGGTCTTCGCCCTGCTCGCGTACCTCTACTACGCCGTGGCGGTCATCCTCGCCATGGCCGCGTTCGGGTTCGCCATCGGTGCCGGGCTGGTCGTCGCCCTCGGGATCGACTGGAACTGGGTCGCCGTGCTCGTCGGCGTCCTCGTCGGTGGTGTCGTCGGCCTGGTGTCGGTGTTCGGGAACATGCCGATGATCGTGCTCGCCGTGCTCAGCTCGGTCGCCGGGGCGGTCAGCGTGGTCGCCGGCCTGATGCTGGTCTTCGGCTCGCTGAACTCCAGCGACTTCACCCAGGCCGCGTTCACCAAGGCCGTCAACGACAGCTGGGGCTGGTACCTCACCCTGGTGGCGCTGATCGTCATCGGCATCGTGTCCCAGATCCGGCAGCGGGCGACCTGGCGCCGCTCGGTCCGCGAGACCTGGTACGTCGAGCAGGCCTGACTCCACCCGAGCCGCGGGGCGATCTCAGGCGTCGTAGGCCCGCTGCCGCGCCGGCGGCAGGTCGGTGCGGTGCCCCAGGTGCTCCAGCCACGAGACGAGCTGCCGGTGCACGGCATCGGCCCCGATCAGCCGCTCCGGCGGGCGGGGGAGGTCGCTGGGCCAGACGAGCATGGCGCGGTCCTGCCAGCCGCCTAGCCCTCCGTGGCAGCCCACCAGCCCCTCGAAGGCGGCCACCTCGCCGGTGACGGGGTCGAGCAGGCTGTTCACCGCGATGTCGGGAGCCTCGGGCATACCTGACGCGCGCAGGAGGAAGGCGGCGGCCTCGGGGCGGAACGCGGTCAACGGGTCGGTGCCGGTCACTACACCGTCGCGCAACCGGTGCTCACCGCTCGGGCCGATCGCGACCGGTCCGTCGGCGGTCTCCACCACGAGGAACGACACGCCCTCGTGCCCGGCCAGGCCCGGGATCAGGCCCGGCCAGCGGGCCTCGATCTCGGCACGAGTGAGCCGGTGGTCCTCGCCGCTGGCGTAGACCAGGCCGAGGTTCCCGGAGCCGAAGACGAGCATCGGCTGCTGCGGGGCGCCGGCCCCCGGGTCGCCTGCGGCCGCGGACGAGGTCACGGTGGCCTGCGCCGCCGACTCCTCGGCCGCAGCCTGCTCCATCGTGTCGGCGCTGCCGGCCCGCAGGGCCTGGGCGACGAGCGGCGGCTGCTCCTCGGTGAGCACGTCGACCCGCGCGGACCCCTCGGTGTTGACCTCGGTGCCGCCCACGGTCGTGCCGGTGAGCCTCGACACGAGGTCGGACAGGCTCTCGCCGTAGCGGTCGGCGAAGACCTCGCCCTGCGACTGCCCGTGGTCGGACAGCACGACGATGCGGTAGTCGCGCTTGGCCTCCGCGGCCACCCTCTCGAGCTGGCCGAGGAGGGCGTCGAGGCCCACCAGCGCGTCCAGCGACTCGGGTCGCATGATGCCGGCGTGGTGGGCCACCGCGTCGTAGTCGACGTAGTCGACGTAGATGCTGCGCGCGCCCGACGCCAGCGCCTCGCCGACCATGACGCTGTTGAAGTCGCGCATGACGCCGTTGAGGGCGCCCCGCTCACCGGCGAAGTCCCAGCCACGGTGGACCCGCGGACGCATGTCCTGGCGGATCTGCCGGCGGGCCTGGGTCCGCTCGCGGACCAGCTCGCTCGTGGTGCGCACCACCCCGCGCATGAAGCCGTCGGGCCGCATCAGGAAGCGGTTGAACCGTCGCCGGCCGTCGCGGTCGCCACGCAGGGCGCCGACCCGGCTCATCGTGGCGAAGGTCGTGGGGGCGTCACCGCTGAACAGGTTGCTCACCGACACCCCGCCATCGGCGAGCAGCCCGTGCCCGTCGGAGTGCAGCGCCTCGATGTCGACGGCATCCGCCGGCTTGTTGGCGACGAAGACCCGCCCCGTGGCCCGGTCGACCCAGCGGAAGGCGGGGATGCCGTCGGTCGTGCCGTGCAGGATCCCCATCTGGCTCGCCGGGGTCGTCGCCGGCAGCGTGGGCGTCCACTCCATGAACTGGTGGCTGCCGCCGCGGATCCACCGCGACAGGGTCGGCAGGGTGCCGCCCATGACCCCCCACTGGAGCACGGGGAAGGGCACGCCGTCGAGCTGCACGAACAGGATGCCGGTCACGTCCGGGTCCGCGACGGGCTTGCCCCGCCGGGCGCCGCGCACGAGGTGCGCGAAGACCGCGTCGTTGGTGCCGGCCGTCATGACCCACGAGGCCAGGGTGGCGACGACGGCGACGACCCAGGTCGCCCAGAACGCGGCGAAGAACGAGTCGACGGTCACTCCCGGCACGACCGAGAGCGCGATGTACGCGACGAGCGCCTGCCCGAGCAGCGCCAGCACCAGGGCGCCGAGCATGCCGAACGGGGTGGCGAGGGCGACCAGCACCGGCCGGATCACCAGCCCCACCACGGCCATCACCAGCGCCACCAGCACGACCGGCCACCAGCCGTCGAAGTCGATGCCGGGCAGGATCCAGCCGGCCAGGGCGAGGCCGACGATGCTCGCCAGCAGGGCCACGACGCCCCGCCAGACGTCGGACCGGTCGAAACCGGTTCGCACGGACCTGCCCATGGCGTCTCCTCGTGTCGCTGACGTGTGACCACGTGGTCGTGGCCGACTCTCCCAGCGGGGAGGGGCACCCGGCATCACCCGCATGGTGTGAGGGAGGGTTCCGGCGCGGGCACGCCCCCTCGACCGTAGGAGCGGGTGCGGCGGCTGCGGGCCGACGGTGCGCGGACCTTGGTGCTACGACCAACGTGCACTTGTCGAGCCGGACGGCCGCGCTGACGCTGGCAGGTGCTCGGGTTCTCCCGGGCACCGACGAAGGAGCAGCACATGCCACGCAGAGCGCACATCGTCAGGTCGGGGGTGGTGGTCGCAGCCCTGCTGGCCACCGCCGCCATCGCAGCACCCGCGCAGGCCGCGTCGTCGAGCGGATGCGAGAACGGCGGCTTCCGGCTGGTCGACCTCGCCACCGGGGCCACCGTCGTCCAACCGGGGGCGGACGGCGTCGACGCCACGATCCCCGCCGCGCAGCTCGGCAGCACGATCGGGGTGCGGGGCCGCTACACCCAGTTCGACGTGCGGGCCGTCGACTTCGCCGTGCTGAACCAGGCGTTCACCGGCGCCGCCAACCCGCTCGACATGACCGGCGGCCGGTTCACCCCCGTGTTCGCCAGCAAGGTGCCCGACCACCGCGGGCTCGTCCTCAGCAGTGGCGTCACCGTCCAGCTCGACGCGGAGGACCTCGTTCTGGAGCGCACCGGCACGGGCCTGTCGATGAAGATCCAGGCCAAGGACTGCGCCCAGGGCGGCATCTTCCAGATGGAGCCGCAGCGGTCCGACGGCACCACGACCCGCGTCACCCACACGCTCGCGACATCGGCCGCGCCCGGGCTGACCCCGTTCTTCTTCGACAACCCGAACTTCCGGGCGCGGGTCGGGCAGTTCCTCGGCTCGGGCTGCACCAGCGTCGTCACCGGCCCGCCCGGGCAGTTCTGCGTCCAGGTGACCCCCCGGGTGAACATCGCCAACGACGTCTCGGCCCGCTTCGTGGCCCGGGACAGCTCACAGGTGGCGACCCGCGTGCCGCAGCCCGCGTGCAACACCGCCACCCCGGTGACCCCGAGCGTGCGCCACTGCGGTGGGGTCTCGATCTGGGACGTCGCCAGCGGCGGGCGGCTCGGCTTCGTCACCGGTGAGGACGCGACCGAGGTCGCCAACCCACCCACCACCTGCACGAGCAAGTGCCAGGCGCAGAACCAGGTGCGTGGCCGGCTGGTCGTGCTGGGATTCCCGTTCCCGGTCCCCGCCGGGAGCCGGCTGGTGCCGCGATCCTGAGCGACACCAGAGGCCGACCTTCGACAGCCGCTGTGGCGCGACGCACGATCCGACCCGGGTGCGTCGCGCCACTGCGATGGTCGAACCGATGCGGTGCCCGGACGGGCGTGCTCGGGAGGGGAGGTCCCGCTGCCCGACTAGCGGCACCAGCCCGCTCGGCCGCCACGAGTGCCCCCCTTTCTGTCTCAACCCGTGAGACGGCGTGCGGGGCCTTTCCGGTCGCGGCGATTACGGAGTCGCAGGGACCAACCCGAGGAGCGTCAATGAAGACCACCACTGTTCGCACCGCAGTCGCCGCCGGAGTCGCGGCTGCCGCATGCATCGCCGGAGGAATCGCCGTCGCCGCCGCCGGCACGCCGTCGGTCGCCACGGTGTCCGTGAACCAGCCGGCAGCCACGTCGAGCGACGACAGCAGCAGCACCCCCGAGCCGAGCGAGAGCCCCGAGCCCAGCGAGAGCCCCGAGCCCAGCGAGAGCCCGAGCGCGGAGGACCAGGGCGAGGACGCGAACGAGCCCGCGGACGACGACTCGACCGAGTCGAGCCACTCCAGCGGATCGAGCCACGACTCCGCCGACGACCAGGGCGAGGACCAGGGCGATGACGACGGCGACGAGGCCGAGGACGACGACGCGAGCGAGGTCGGCCACGACGCGGGTGACGACCAGGGCGAGGACGAGGCCGACGACCAGGGCGAGGACCAGTCGGATGACCACGGTGGCGACCAGGGTGAGGACCACAGCGGGTCCGACCACGGTGACTCGGGCGACGACGGCACCGACGGAAGCGACGACTGAGGCGAGCTGCACCCAGTACCGTTCGCTGTCGCGTGCAGTCCCGGCTGGTCATCCCCGGAGGTTCCCGTCCTTGACCTCAGATCTCGAGGCCGTCACCGCTGACGCGGTACGTGGGGACGTCGCGGCCCTGGGCGAGCTCTACGGTGCGCTCGCCCCCCGGGTGTGCGGCTACCTCACGGTGCGGGGCGCCGATGACCCCGAGGGTCTGACCAACGAGGTCTTCCTCAAGGTCTTCCCGCTCCTGCCCACCCTCACCGGTGGGTGGGAGGGGTTGCGCACCCTGGTGTTCTCGGTCGCGCACGCGCGCCTGGTCGACGACCAGCGCCGGCGCGGCCGGGGCACCAGCACCCCGTACCTCGTCGAGAGCGACACGCGCCGGCAGGAGTCCGCCGAGAACGAGGCACTGGCACGGCTGGGCCACCAGGACCTGCTCTCGGTGATGGAGCTGCTGCCGGACGACCAGCGGTCGGTCGTGGTGCTCCGCGTGCTCGGCGACCTGTCGATCCGCCAGACGGCGCTCGCGATGGGCCGACCGGAGTCGGCGGTGGCCCGGCTGCAGAGCCGTGGACTGGCCACCTTGAGGCGACTGCTGACCAACGACATGGACCCCACCGTGTCCGTGCAGGGAATGAGAGACGGACGATGACCGACGACCTGCCGGACGACACCGGCCACGACGACGCGCTCACGGACCCCGTGTTCGACGAGCTCTTCACCGCCCTGCGCGAGGCCGGCCGGGCACCCGCACCGCCGGTGCAGCCCGCCCTGGCCTCCCTGCTCGCGGTCGGAACGGTGACGCGGCGGCGCCGTGGGGCCCGCGGCGCCACGGTGGGCCTGGCGGTGGTGGGTGTGCTCGCCGGCGGGGTCGGCGCCGCCGCCGCGACCGGGCACCTGACGGTGCGCCCCCCGGCCGTCACCCGGGTCGTCGAGCGCCCGAGCGAGGCGCCGGTCACCGGCGAGCCCGCGGGGCCCACCTCCGTCGTGGCAGTCCCGACGGCCACGGCCACAGCGCACGAGGCCCCGGCCGACGGCGAGTCGGAGGACGTCGTCGACCCCGGCACGGGGGCCGGGCCCGCCACCCGGCCGACCCGCACCCGCGACGACGACGAGTCGTCGGCATCCGACGAGGTGTCCTCGGACGACCGCGATGCTGACGGTGACGCCGAGGAGGACGCCGAGAGCCCCGTGCCCCAGGAGTCGACGGACGACGATTCCGCTGACGGCGGCGACGACCACTCAGGTCGGGGTGGCGGCGGCGACGACGGGTCGGACGACCCGGACGACGGCACGAGCCAGGACGGTTCCGGCTCGGACGGGTGAGCCCTAGGGTGGGCCCGTGGACAGGACGCTGCCGAAGGGTGCGCTGCTGGCGTGGGGAGCCGGTGCCGCACTGCTGGTCCTCGGCCTCGGCCTCGTCGCCTCCCACTACGCGGCCTTGGCGCGCGGCGAGTTCGGCTGGTTCGCCTACGCGAGCTCGCCCCCCACGTTCGAGCCCACCTTCGTGGTGGTGACCACCCGCGACCTGTGGGGCGTGGCGGTGGCGGGTGTCGGGCTGGCGTGTGTCGCAGCCGGCGCCGGGTACGTGCTCGGTACGCGCCGGGCGGCCGGCCCGGGCGCGTCCGACGGCGACTGAGCACCGCAGGAGGTGGGCATGGGCGACTTCGACCGGCTGCAGGAGGCGCTGCCCGCAGCCCTCGCCGCGAACGTGCCGGGCTCCGGGCGAGACCACGTGGTCATCGCGATGGCCTCGTACAGCCTCAGCGAGTCCCTGTTGGAGCACTACGGCGCCCGCATCCCGGCGATGGAGCACCGCTACCTCAACGCCGCCCTGCTGCTCAACCGGATCGACTGCGACTTCGTCTTCGTCTGCTCCGTGGCTCCCGACCCCGAGGTGCTCGCGTACTACCGCGGGCTGGTGCCCCCGGACGTCGCGGAGCGGATGGAGCGCCGCATCCACCCGGTGCCCGTCGACGACCCGAGCACGCGCTCGCTGGCCGAGAAGCTGCTCGACCGCCCCGACCTGATCGCCGCGATCCGCGACCTCGTCGGTGGGCGCACCGCCGTGATCGAGCCGTGGAACGTCACCGAGCACGAGGTCGCCGTTGCCGTGGCCCTCGACGTCCCGATCAACGGCACGGCACCCGCCCTGCGCTCGACCGCGTTCAAGAGCGCCGGGCGCAAGCTGTTCCACCGCACCGGCGTCCCCGTTCCGCTGGGCCGCGAGGACGTCCACAGCGTCGACGACGTCGCCGCGGCGGCGGAGTGGATCCGGGCGTCACGCCCCGAGGTCGGTGCGGTCGTCCTCAAGCACGACGACAGCGGAGCCGGCGACGGCAACGCCGTGGTGCACCTGCGTGACGACTCCGGCGCCGCACGCGACCCGCACGAGCTGCTGGCCGACATCGCGGCGCTGCCGCAGTGGTTCCTCGACGACCTCGCGCAGGGCGGGGGAGTGGTCGAGGAGATGGTCGTCGGCGACTCCCTGCGCAGCCCGAGCGTGCAGGTCGACCTGCTCCCCGGCGGTGGCGTCCGGGTGCTCGCCACCCACGACCAGGTGCTCGGCGGCAGCAACGGGCAGGTCTACCTCGGCTGCCGGTTCCCCGCCGACCCGGCGTACGCCGCCGACCTCGCGACCCACGGCGAGGCGGTCGGCCGCGAGCTCGCCGCGCGTGGCTGCGCCGGCCGGGCAGGAGTCGACTTCATGGCGGCGCGCACCGGCGACCGGCCGTGGTCGCTGACCGCACTCGAGGTGAACCTGCGCAAGGGCGGCACCACGCACCCCTTCTCGGCGCTGCGCAGCCTGGTCCCCGGGCACTACGACACCACGGTGGGCGCCTGGCTCGCGGACGCCGACGGCAGCACCCGCGCCTACCGCTCCACCGACAACTTCCTCGACCCCTCGCTGGCCGAGCGCAGCCCGCAGTCGGTGATCGACGCCGTGCGCGAGGCGGGCCTGCAGTTCGACCCCGGCACCGGTACGGGGGTCGTGCTGCACATGCTCGGCTGCCTGGCCGTCGACGGCCGCTTCGGCGCCACGGCCATCGGTCGCACACCGGAGCACGCCGACGAGCTGTACGCGGCCACGCTCGCCGCCGTCGTGCCGCGCGGGGCCGACGCGGTCGAGCTCACCCGCTGACCCGCGATCAGAGCGCCGAGGCCATCCGCCGCACGGCCTCCTCGAGGATGGCCGGCGAGGTGGCGAAGTTGAGCCGAACGAAGCCGCGGCCCTCGCGGCCGTACCAGGGGCCCGACCCCAGGGCGACCCGACCCCGGTCCCGGAAGGCGCGCGCCGGGTCGTCGCCGAGCCCGAGGTCGCGGCAGTCCAGCCAGGCGAGGTAGGTGGCCTCCGGCGCCTGCCACCGGATGCCGGGCAGGTGCGCGGCCAGCAGCCGCCCGAGCAGCGCCCGGTTGGCGTCGAGCTCGCCGACCAGCTGCTCGAGCCAGCCGCGTCCGTCGGCCATCGCCGCGACGTGGGCGATCGCGCCGAGGTGCGACGAGCCGTGCGTGTTCACCTCGTGCAGCCGCGCGAAGTCGTCGACCGCGCCCGGCCCGGCCATCGCCAGGGCCGACTTCAGGCCGGCGAGGTTCCACCCCTTCGAGGGCGAGAACACCGAGAAGCCGCGCTCGGCCCCCGGCACGGTGAGGTAGGGCGTGAATCCCGGACCGCCGTCGTAGACCAAGGGCGCGTGGATCTCGTCGGCGACCACCCGCACCCCGTGCTCCTCGGCCAGCGCCGCGAGCGAGGCGAGCTCGGCGGGGGAGTGCACCGTGCCGGTCGGGTTGTGCGGGTTGCACAACAGGTAGGCCGCCCGCTCGCCGCCCGCGGTCGCCTCGCGGAACGCGGTGCGCAGCGCCTCGGGGTCGAGCCGACCGCCGGCGGTCAGCGGGGCGTCGACCCGGCGCCGGCCGATGGCGTCGACGAACCCGAAGAACGAGTCGTAGACCGGCGGAGAGACCACGACCGGTCCACCCTCGTCGGTGAGCAGGCGGAGCAGCTCCGCGGCGCCGATCATCACGTCGGGCACGATCATCGCCGCGGAGGTGTCGACCTCCCAGCCCCACGCCTCGTGGGCGTACTGCGCGACGGCGGCGGCGTAGCGGGGGCCCCACCCGTACCCCGTGTCGCCGCGCTGCACGGCGGCGGACACCGCCGTCGCGACGGCCGGGCACGGCGCGGCATCCATCTCCGCCACCCACAGCGGCAGCACGTCGGGCGGGTAGGCCACCCACTTCACGCTGGTGCGGTCGCGGCGCAGCTCGGCCTCGGTGGCGCCGAGCAGAGGAGTCGACATGGCCGCCACCCTAGGACGCCACACCGGGACGCCGGTCAGCAGACCCCCAGCGTGACCGCATACAGTGACGACCATGTCGACGGGGGCGCCCGAGCAGCAGGTGAGCGACCGGGTGCTCACGGTGCCGAACGCACTGTCCTTCGCCCGGCTCCTCGGCGTACCCGTCTTCCTCTGGGCGATCCTGTCCGAGCGCGACGGCCTGGCGCTGGTGCTGCTCTTCCTCTCGGGGCTGACCGACTACCTCGACGGCAAGATCGCCCGCAAGTACAACCTCGTCACGCGCGTGGGGCAGCTGCTCGACCCGATCGCCGACCGCCTCTACATCGTCTCGACGCTGCTCGGCCTGGCGTGGCGCGAGATCATCCCGTGGTGGCTCGTCGGGGTGCTCTTCGCCCGCGAGCTGTTCATGGGGGTCGTCGTGCTCATCGCCAAGCGGCACGGCTGGGTCGGGCTCCCCGTGCACTTCGCCGGCAAGGCGGCCACCTTCAACCTGCTCTACGCGTTCCCGCTGCTCCTGCTCGGTGCGGGCACCGGCACGCTCGCCACGATCGCGCAGCCGGTGGGCTGGGCCTTCGTGTGGTGGGGCACGGCGCTCTACTGGCTGGCCGGCATCCTCTACGCCGTCCAGCTGCGCCAGCTGATCGCGGCGCAGGAGAGGGCGGTGCCCGCGTGAGCCGGCCGGCACCCACCGACCGGCGTCCGGACGCATCGATGACGCTGCTCACCTCGATGCTCCAGCGGCCCCTCGACCCCGGATACGCCGCCGCGGCGAACCGCCGCGAGGCCCAGGGGAAGCCGCGCGCCACCTCGCTGCGCTCACCGCTGCTCGCCGTCGCGACGGTGCTGATCGGGCTGGTCGTCGGGGTGGCGTCGTACAACCTGACGACCGCCAACAAGCCACGCTCGCAGGCTCGCGCCGACCTCATCGGCCAGATCCAGGACCGCCGTGCCGAGGTCGACGCGCTGACCAGCAAGGCGAGCACCCTCCAGGGCCAGGTCACCGCGCTGGAGACCGAGCAGCTCGGCAACGACTCGCTCACCACCCGCACCCGCGAGCTCGCGAGCCAGGTCGGGGCCGTCCCGCTGCACGGCCCCGGGTTCACCCTGACCCTCGACGACGCGCCCGGCGCGGGGGCCGACGACGCCGCCGAGGGTGGCGGCCAGGCCGAGCAGGGGCAGGTGCTGGCCAAGGACCTCCGGTACGTCACCAACGCGCTGTGGGAGTCCGGCGCCGAGGCGGTCAGCATCAACGGCGAACGGCTCACGGCCCTCTCGGCGATCCGCTTCGCCGGGTCGGCTCTGGTCGTCGACTTCCGGCCGCTGACCCGGCCCTACGTCATCACCGCCCTGGGCGACCCCAAGCGCTTCCCGGCGACCTTCGCCGACGGCGCCGGCGGCACCTACCTGTCGACGCTGCGCAGCACCTTCGGCATCCGGGTCGACACCGACGTCTCCGACGACCTCACCGTGCCCGGCGCGGTGGGTCTGACCACCCGGTACGCCCGCACCGGGGATACTGGTGCCGCCACGCCGTCACCCGGCAGCACCCCGCCCACGTCCCCGCCCGCGAGCTGAAGCAAGGAGCCCCGTCGTGATCCCGGCCATCGGCCTGTCGCTCGGCATCATCATCGGACTGCTCCTGCAGCCCGCCGTGCCCGTGTGGCTCCAGCCGTACCTGCCGATCGCCGTCATCGCCGCGCTCGACGCGGTGTTCGGCGCGGTGCGCGCGATCCTCGACGGCATCTTCGACGACAAGGTCTTCGTGGTCTCGTTCCTGTCGAACGTCGTCGTCGCCGCGTTCATCGTCTTCCTCGGCGACAAGCTCGGTGTCGGCAGCCAGCTGTCCACCGGCGTGGTCGTCGTGCTCGGCGTGCGCATCTTCTCCAACGTCGCCGCGATCCGTCGCCACCTCTTCGACGCATGACCGGCACCCCGCGCGACCCCGAGGAGCCGGCCCGGCGCCCGGCGGCTCCGTCGCACGGCATCGAGCCGTACCTGTTCGACGGGCTGCGCGCCCGCGACGACGAGCCGGATGCCGGAGACGACGCCACCTCCGGCCCGGGCCCGGCCGACAGCCCCCAGCGGGCCTGGCACCGCCTGCTGCGGGCCGGGTCACCGCGCGCGACGCGAGCCAACGTGTTCGCGATGCTGCTCGCCGGCGCCCTCGGCTTCGCGATCATCGCCCAGGTGCACCAGACCTCCCTCGAGGGGCTCGACAACCTGCGCGAGGACGAGCTGGTGCGCATCTTCGCCGGCGTCGACCAGAACGGCGAGCAGCTGGCCGACGAGATCCGGGCGCTGCAGTCCTCGCTCGACCTGCTAAAGAGCCAGTCGACCAACGAGGAGGAGGCGCAGCGAGCGGCCCGCGAGCGGCTGGACGCCCTGGGCATCCTGGCCGGCACCGTCCCGGCCACCGGGCAGGGCATCGTGCTGACGATCACCGACCCCGACCGCAAGGTCGACGCCTCGACCATGCTCGACACCGTGCAGGAGCTGCGTGCCGCTGGTGCCGAGGCGATCCAGATCGGCGACGTGCGAGTGGTCGCCGACACCTGGTTCGCCAACAGCGACGCCGGCCTGTCGGTCTCCGGCGTCGACGTGAGCCCGTCCTACGTCATCAGGGCGATCGGCGACGCGAACACGCTGGCCGGGGCCATGGAGATCCCCGGCGGCGTCACCGCCACCGTCCGCCGCGCCGGCGGCGACACCGACGTGCAGATCGAGGACGAGGTGAAGGTCGACGCGTTGCTGACCCCGTCCTCGCCTCAGTACGCTCGGCCCGTACCCACCCCCACCCCCTGATGGGTCCCGCGCGACCCGACCAAGGAGCGACATGAGCGACCTCGAGTACCCCGCCGGCCTGAGGTACACCGCCGAGCACGAGTGGGTGCGCGCCGACGGCGACACGCTGCGGGTCGGGATCACGTCGTTCGCCCAGGAGGCGCTCGGCGACGTCGTCTACGTCAGCCTCCCGGCCGTCGGCGACGCCGTCGTCGCGGGCGACACCTGCGGCGAGGTCGAGTCCACCAAGTCGGTCAGCGACCTCTACGCCCCGGTGTCCGGCGAGGTCACGGCCACCAACGGCGCGCTCGACGCCACCCCTGAGCTGGTCAACACCGACCCCTACGGCGAGGGCTGGATGTACGAGCTGCGCGTCTCCGACGTGGCGGCGCTCGACGGCCTGATGGACGTCGAGGCGTACACCGCGCAGCTCTCCTGACATCCTTGGGGTCAGACCACCCGCAAAGGGTGGGCCAACGACGGTGCCGTGATCTAGGGTTTACCCTTCGCGGGCACCGACGACGGAAGGCTGAAGGCGAATGAGTGACGAGCGCGAGGACCCTCGAGCTGCTGTGCCCGAGCCGACGACGATGCGGCTCCAGGCGGTCGAGGGCACCGAGCAGGCCGAGCCGGTCGCCGAGAGCGACCACGTCCTCACCAAGTCCGACCTCGCGACCGTCGAGGCGCTGCGCCCCGGCACGGCGCTGCTCGTCGTGCTGCGCGGCCCGAACACCGGCGCGCGCTTCCTGCTCGACGACGACGAGGTGATGTCCGGGCGCCACCCGGACAGCGACATCTTCCTCGACGACGTCACGGTCTCGCGCAAGCACGCGATCTTCCGCCGCACCGACGGCGGCTTCGTCGTGCGCGACGTCGGCTCGCTCAACGGCACGTACGTCAACCGCGAGCTGGTCGACGAGGTCGTGCTCAAGACCGGCGACGAGGTGCAGATCGGCAAGTTCCGGCTCGTCTTCTACGCGAGCCAGGCCTGACCCTCACCGTGACCGCCGAGGCCGGGCGTCGCCTCACCGTGGGTGCGGTGGTGCGCGCCCTGTCCGAGGAGTTCCCCGACGTCACCATCTCCAAGGTGCGCTTCCTCGAGGCCGAGGGGCTGGTCACGCCGGCCCGCACCGCCGCCGGCTACCGCCAGTTCACGCC
>DASSQL010000372.1:0-7541 GCA_035702525.1 Ornithinibacter sp.
AGCGTCCGCGACAAGATGACCATCGAGAGCGGCTCGACGAAGGCCACCGTCCACAAGCGACTCGTCGGCATCCGCGACCACTACGTCATCGAGGTCGACGGCGGCGAGGACCTCAAGGCCCACGGCAACATCGTCGACCACGAGTACGAGATCGAGCGCGACGGCGAGAAGGTCGCCGAGGTCTCCAAGAAGTGGTTCCGCGTGCGCGACACGTACGGCGTCCAGCTCGCCCAGGGCCAGGACGTGCCGCTCATCCTGGCCATCACCGTGTGCGTCGACCAGATGGCTCGCGGCTAGCCCTGCCGGCCGGTCGCGCCGGGACGACGGCGTCGGACCTGCCAGCGCACCACCGCGGGTGATCCGGCCGTCAGCCGACGTCTGCGGTGGGCATCGACGCGTCAGTCGGTGCTGGGCGGCTCGAGCAGCCCGAGCTCGCGAGCCCGCGCCACGGCCTGGTCGCGGGAGGTGACACCGAGCTTGGTGTGGATGGCCCGGACATGGGTCTTGACGGTGTTCTTGGACAGGTAGAGGTGCTCGCCGATCTGCGGTATCTGCAGGTGGCCGGGGAGGAAGTGCAGGATGCGCAGCTCGGCGGCGGTCAGGGTGGGCAGGGTGACCCCGTCGACCTTGACCAGCCCGAGGGCGTGCTCGGCGTCCTCGAGCAGGTCCTGCGCCAGGGACTGCTGAAGGTCGGGTGTCATCCGGGCCCTGGCCTCGGTGATCAGCTGGCGGGCCAGGGCGCCCTGCCAGAGCGCCACGGCGGTTCGTGCCTGGAGCAGGCGGCCACAGACGGCGAACCAGGGCACGACGTCCCGCAGCTGGGTGGTGAGTCGGCGGGCTGTCGAGAGGGTGGCCTGCGCCGTGGGCTCGTTGTCCATGGCTTCGACCCAGGCCTGGGCGGTGAGGCAGTGGGCAGCGGTGGCCAGTCGCTCGAGCCGGTTGTCGTGGATGACCTGGCGCGCGTTGGTGATGGACCGTTTGGCCTCGGCTGTGCCACTGACGGCTTCGAGTAGCCGTGGCCGAGCGGCCCAGTTCCGCGTCTCGGCGGTGGGCGGGTAGATCCGGCCCAGGTCGGAGGCGATGACCCGTGCGGCCACGCTTCACCCTTCCGTACGGGAGGTCGCCCACAGGATGTGCCTGGTGTGTCGGCCGCTCCACGTGGCCCTGCTCGAGCCACCCACCGTGGATGGCGCCGGCGGGCAAGAGCCACGGCAGCGCACGTCGGTGGTGCCACCGTCCCACGGATCCGACCGTTCGGGAACGGAGTGAGGCGGCGGCAACCGTGTGACTCGCGACTCCTACACCGCTGGGGACGCGGAAGCGCTCTGCGCCCGGCGCTGCGCAGCACCGGCGCCCCAGTGGCCGATGTCCAGCAGGGCTGCCAGGACAACCCAGAACCAGTCCCAGCCGCTGAGCCCGCCAGCGGTCCACAGGATGACGTACATCAAGGTCGCGAAGGGCAGGAAGATCAAGCCGAGCAGGGGCCAGATCCACGAGTCGAACGCCCGGTCCACCATGGTGGGTCGGGCGATCCAGACGATGAACAGGGCAAGGCGCGGAAAGATCCCGGCCATCAGCACGAACAGGCATCCCATGATGCGCTCCTCACGTGGTCGTTGCCCCGACCCTTCCGCACCGCGTCGACGGGTTCCTCACCCCGGCCGGGTGAGGCGGGTGGCCACCTCCATGGCGTGGGCACCACCGGTGGTGATGCGCCACAGCACGGCACCGGTGTGCCGCACACCTGCCACCGCGATCGGCGCCGCACTCGGCGCCGTCGGCGGCAAGGCGCTGCACAGGAAGATCGGCAGCGCCGTCGAGAAGATGGCCGAGGACACCATCCCCATCGGCGGAGCCGGACTCATCGTCGCCTACGCCCACTCCAAGGCCGACACGGTCGAACCCGCAGTGACCCGCGCCGTCCAGAAGGTCGTCGGCCAAGCCGAGGGCCACCACGTCAGAGCCCTCAAGGGTGCACTTGCCGACGCCCAGAAGAAGATGGCCGCGGGCAGCGCCTGACCAGGACGCGTCGCCGGCACCGGCTCACTGGCACTCGTGCCGGAGACCCGTGTGCTGCTGCCTACTCGTTCCCGGGGCCCCGGTCGCCGTCGTGGTCTTGGTGTGCGGGCCGGGGTGAAGCACCAGCCCGCCGCCAGTCGCTCAGGTCGGTGTATCCCATCGCGCGGGTCGCGAGGTGGGTGCCCTCCGCGACGGTTCGACGCAGCACGTCGGCACCTCGACGGGGTCGGTGTCGGCGGCGGCACGGCATCCTCCGGGCCGGTGGATGTGACGTTCGTCCATGTTTCGATAACGTTATCGAAAACGATTGACACGCGTCATCTCGCGGTGCGAACGTGTCCGCACATCCCCAACTCCCTCAACGGCGAGGAGCACATCCAGATGAGAACAACCACGGTGGTACGGGCCGTCGCAGTCGGCGCGGTGGTGGCCGTCCTGGCCGCCTGCGGCACCGGCAGCGAGGGCACCAGCGACAGCACGAGCGGGTCCAGCGGGTCCAGCGGCCCGGTGACCATCACGTGGTGGCACAACTCCAACACCGACCCCGGCAAGTCGTACTACGACTCGGTCGCCAAGGACTTCGAGGCCTCGCACCCCGGCGTGAAGATCCAGGTCAGTGCCATGCAGCACGAGGACATGCTCACCAAGCTCGACGCCGCGTTCCAGAGCGGCGACGCCCCGGACGTCTACATGGAGCGCGGTGGCGGCGAGCTGGCCGACCACGTCAAGGCGGGCCTGACCAAGGACATCTCCGAGTCGGCCAAGGACGCGATCAGCACGGTCGGCGGCTCGGTCGCGGGGTGGCAGGTCGACGGCAAGACCTACGCCCTGCCGTTCTCGGTCGGCGTGGTCGGCTTCTGGTACAACAAGTCGCTCTTCGCCAAGGCCGGGATCACGACCCCGCCGACCACGGTCGACGAGTTCAACGCAGCGGTCGACAAGCTGAAGGCGGCCGGCATCGCACCGGTGTCGGTCGGTGCGGGTGACAAGTGGCCCGCTGCGCACTACTGGTACTACTTCTCGTTGCGCGAGTGCTCCAAGCAGGTGCTCCAGGACGCCGTGAAGACCCTCGACTTCTCCGACCCGTGCTTCGTCAAGGCCGGCGAGGACGTGCAGAAGCTCGTCGGGACCAACCCGTTCAACAAGGGCTTCCTGTCCACCCCGGCGCAGACCGGGCCGACGAGCGCCTCGGGCCTGCTCGCCACCGGCAAGGTGGCGATGGAGATGCAGGGCCACTGGGAGCCCGGTGTGATGCAGGGCCTGACCGCCGACAAGAAGGGCCTGGGCGAGAACACCGGCTGGTTCGCCTTCCCGACCGTCGCCGGCGGCCAGGGCGACCAGAGTGCGGCGCTGGGCGGCGGTGACGCCTGGGCCGTGGCCAAGGACGCCCCGGACGCCGCGGTCGACTTCGTCAAGTACCTGCTCTCCGACAAGGTGCAGCAGGGCTTCGCCGAGCGCGACATGGGCCTGCCGACCAACCCGGCCGCGGGCAGCTCGATCAAGGACCCGGCCCTCGGTGGCCTGCTCAAGGTCCGCGACGAGGCCCCGTACGTGCAGCTGTACTTCGACACCGCCTTCGGCCAGTCCGTCGGCGGCGCGATGAACGACGAGATCGCGCTGATGTTCGCCGGCAAGGCCAGCCCGCAGGACATCGTCGAGAAGACCCAGCAGGCGGCGGACGCCGAGAAGTGACTGCTGTGACCAGAACCGCCGTCCCGGGTGCGAGCCCGGTTCCGGACAGCGTCGCCGGCCGTGCACCCCCACGGCCGGCGGCGCGGCGGGGACGACCCGGCAGGCGCCGGGCGTCGCTGCGGATGGCGGCGGAGATCCTCTTCTTCGTCGGGCCGGCCCTGCTGCTCTTCTCGGTCTTCGTCGTCTGGCCGATCGTCCGCGCGGTGCAGTTCTCGCTCTACCGCTGGAAGGGCTTCGGCCCGCTCGTCGACTTCGTGGGCCTGAAGAACTACGCCTCGGTGCTCGGCAACGAGGTGTTCACCGACGCGTTCCGGCACAACATGACCATCGTCGTGCTGTCGATCCTCATCCAGCTGCCGATCGGGCTGGCCATCGCCCTGCTGCTCAACCGGAAGATGCGGGGGCAGGGCCTGCTGCGCACCGTCATCTTCGTCCCGTACGTGCTCTCCGAGGTCATCGCCGGCGTCGTGTGGCTCCAGCTGCTGCAGCCCGAGTACGGCGTCGTCGACACCGTGCTGGGCGCGGTCGGCATCTCCGGCCCCGAGCAGGGCTGGCTCGGGACGCCGGACGTCGCGCTCTACACGGTGTTCGTCGTGCTCACCTGGAAGTACCTCGGCCTCGCGGTGCTGCTCTTCCTCGCCGGGCTGCAGGGGGTGCCCGACGAGCTGGTGGAGGCCGCCCAGATCGACGGGGCGTCGTGGTGGCAGATCCAGCGGCGGATCACCGTCCCGCTGCTCGGCCCCACGATCCGCACCTGGGGCTTCCTGTCGATGATCGGCGCCATCCAGCTCTTCGACATGGTGTGGATCCTCACCGGGGGTGGCCCCGCGAACGCGACCACGACGATGGCCACCTTCCTCATCACCGAGGGCACCAAGCGCTACAACTACGGCATCGCCACGGCGGCCTCCGTCATCCTCTTCGCGGTGGCCCTCGTGCTCGCCGTGCTCTACCAGGTCTTCGTCCTGCGCCGCGACGTCGTGGAGTCGGATACCGGATCCAGGAGGGTCCGATGAGCCTGCCCGTGGCCACACCACCCACCACGCCGACCACCCCGGTCGTGGCCGCCCGTCGCACGACATCCGGCCCCAACAGCGGCGGGTCGCCCCTGGTGTGGTTCGTCGCCCTGGTCGTCGTCGCCGTCACCCTCGGGCCGGTGCTCTACGCCGTGCTCGGCGGGTTCCGCACCAACGCCCAGCTGGCCGAGTCGCCCGCCGGGCTCCCGAACCCGTGGGTGCTGGAGAACTACCAGCGGGTGCTGACGAGCGCGAGCTTCTGGCGGTACACCCTCAACTCCACGGTCGTGGCGCTGGTGACCACCGTGGTGGCCGTGGTGTTCGGGTTGATGGCGGCCTACCCGCTGGCGCGGTACCGGTTCCGCTGGCGCGAGCCGATCTACCTCGTGTTCGTGCTGGGCCTGCTGTTCCCGGCGACGGTCGCGATCATCCCGCTGTTCATCATCATCACCCGGCAGCTGCACCTCGGGAACACCTGGTGGGGGGTCGCCCTCCCGCAGGCCGCCTTCGCGCTACCGGTGACGATCATCATCCTGCGGCCGTTCCTCATGGCGATCCCGAACGAGCTCGAGGAGGCCGCCTTCATCGACGGTGCCACCCGCATCCAGGTCTTCTGGCGGGTCATCGTCCCGCTCTCCGGGCCCGGGGCGGTGACCGTGGGGGTGCTCGCCTTCGTCTCCTCCTGGAACGCCTACCTGCTGCCGCTGCTCCTGCTGCAGGGCGACATGAAGACGCTGCCACTCGGCGTCGCCGACTTCTCGTCGCAGTACTCCTCCGACACGGCGGGGGTGTTCGCCTTCACCACCCTCGCGATGATCCCGGCGCTGGTCTTCTTCCTCGCCATGCAACGACGGATCGTCAACGGCCTGCAGGGCGCGGTGAAGGGATGACCACCCCTGCGCACCAGGCCGCCCCCTCTCCCGCCGACCCCCTCGAGGACCCCATCGTGACCGCGACCCCTCCGCTCCCCGAGACCCTGCCCGCGCGCCCTGTCCGCACCGATCACTCGCAGCGCGTGCTCGCCCTGCTCGACGCGATGACGTTGGAGGAGAAGCTCGCCCAGCTCGTCGGACACTGGGACAAGGGCGACGGCGAGGCCGTCGCACCCCTGCAGGGGGAGTTCGTCGAGGCCGGGGGGCTCGACGAGGCGAGCCGCCACGGGCTGGGCCACCTCACCCGCCCCTACGGCACCCGCCCGGTCGACCCGGTCGAGCGGGCCCGGTGGCTGTGGGAGTGGCAGCGCCACCTCGTCGAGAGGACGCGGCTCGGCATCCCCGCCCTGGTGCACGAGGAGTGCCTCACCGGGCTCGCCGCCTGGACCGCCGCCACCTTCCCGACACCCCTGGCGTGGGGGGCGGCCTTCGACCCCGGGCTCGTCGAGGAGATGGGTGCCCTCATCGGTGAGTCGATGCGCACGCTCGGCATCCACCAGGGCCTCGCGCCGGTGCTCGACGTCATCCGTGACCCCCGGTGGGGCCGCGTCGAGGAGTGCATCTCCGAGGACCCGTACGTCGTGGGCGCCCTCGGCACGTCCTACGTCCGGGGCCTGCAGTCGGCCGGGGTGCACGCCACCCTCAAGCACTTCGTCGGCTACTCCGCGTCGCAGGCCGGCCGCAACTTCGCCCCGGTGCACGCGGGCCCGCGCGAGCTCGCCGACGTCCTGCTGGTGCCGTTCGAGATGGCCGTGCTCGACGGCGGGGCACGGTCGGTCATGCACTCCTACAACGAGATCGACGGGCTCCCGGTGGCGGCCGACCCCGACCTGCTGACGGGGCTGCTGCGCGACCAGTGGGGCTTCGACGGCACGGTCGTGGCCGACTACTTCGGGGTCGCGTTCCTGCACCTGCTGCACCACGTGGCGGGTGACCTCGGCGAGGCCGCCGCCCTCGCGCTCACCGCCGGCGTCGACATCGAGCTGCCCACGGGTGACGCCTACCTGGCACCCCTGGCCACCGCCGTGCGCGAGGGTCGGGTCGACGAGGCGCTGGTCGACCGTGCGGTGCTGCGCGCGCTCGCCCAGAAGGAGGAGCTGGGGCTGCTCGACGCGACCTACGAAGGCCTCCCGCCGCAGCAGGTCGAGCTCGACGGACCGGAGCACCGCCGGGTCGCTGCCCGGCTGGCCGAGGAGTCGGTGGTCCTCCTCGGCAACGGCGGCATCCTCCCGCTCGAGCGGCCCACCACGGTGGCCGTGCTCGGCCCGAACGCCGACCGGCTCGAGGCGCTCTTCGGCTGCTACTCCTTCGTCAACCACGTCATCCCGCAGCACCCGGGCACCGCCGCCGGCATCGTCGTCCCCACGGTGCGCGAGGCGCTGGCCGAGGAGTGGCCGGGGGCCGAGATCGCGTACGCCCGCGGCTGCGGCGTCGACGACGGCGACGTCACCGGCATCCCGGATGCCGTCGCGCTCGCCGCCCGCTGCGAGGTCGCGGTGGTCGTCGTCGGTGACCAGTCCGGCCTGTTCGGGCGCGGAACCGTCGGGGAGGGCTGCGACCGCGACGACCTCGAGCTGCCCGGCGTGCAGCGCCGGCTGGTCGAGGCCGTGCTCGACACGGGGACACCGGTGGTCCTCGTGCTGCTCACCGGTCGCCCCTACGCCGTCGGCTGGGCCCTGGAGCGCTGCGCCGCCGTGGTGCAGGCCTTCTTCCCCGGCGAGGAGGGTGGGCCGGCGGTGGCCGGAGTGCTCTCCGGTCGGGTCAACCCCTCGGGGCGCCTGCCGGTGACCCTGCCGCGGTCGGTCGGCGCGCAGCCGTACACCTACCTGCACCCGGCGCTCGGCGGGGACGGCGACGTCACCAACCTGTCGACCACCCCGGC